>DYKH01000209.1 GCA_020722685.1 Caldithrix sp.
CTGGAGACGCCTCCTACGGCTTGAATTCAAAATTTTGCCAAACTACTGTTCCTTTTGCTGATGATCTCCCAATATATGAATACCTTTTCTGCAAGAACTTTTGAAATTTGTGTTCAAAGTATGTTCCAACTGCCTTCCCATCAGTGACACCATACAGCGACTTCTCGTGATGCAATGACTCACGGGCTGCAAAGGTAGCGGCCTCGGTTTTAAGAATTTCAAGGGTCAAGGGTTTTCTCATGTGTTGATTTTTATCCTCTCTTCGGCTTCGAATTGGACCGATCCAACTCCTGGAATCGTCCCTAATCACCCTCTTCCCAACCCAGCGCCTGCTTGAGCGGCGTCAATGCTATCTCCGACCAGCTTTCCACTGAAGTTTCTTCGGAGGCGCAAATCTCCTCTAATTGGGGAATGGTCATGAATCCGCCGAAGGCAATTTCCGGATCGTTTGGGATGACCTTTTTTGCCGAAGTCATCAGCAGGAAAAGCAAGCCGAAATGCACCTGGCCTACTTCCGTGGTATCATCGTTGATGTAGCCGAGGATGATCGGCGGATCAAAATGGGGAATCTGGATTTCCTCGGCAATTTCCCGCAGCATGCTGGCGCGAATGGGATTCTCCTCAACGTCGTCGGTTTTGTCGATGTGCCCGCCGATGCCCCATGACCATTTCCCTCGCAAGCGCTTTTCATCATAGTGCGCTTCCTTGCTGGACCTTTGATAAGCGAATATCTCATGCGTCACCTTGTTTGCGATGACGCAATAGGCGATGGGCTGCTTCAACTCCGATCTGGTTTCGACGCCACCGCGTTTGTCATAGAAATAATTGTCGTTGATGATCTCTTCATAGTCGATGGCATCCGCCGGCGCAAAGCCCTGAAAATAACCATTGGCAAACAAAGTCGCCCGATCGACGACCATGATCTCCTGATCTGCTTTGTTCAATTGAATCTCTCCGCTTGTTCTCTAAGCCTACTCTCAGTCATACTCCTACCCACTTTCTTGCTCCTGCTCGTACTCCTGCTCATGCTTTCCCCAAACCCGCGCAACTGTCCAAACGGATATACCACCGGCGCCATGGTTCTTCCCGGAAAGTGGCCTTTGTACACGACAGATCCCGAGGCCGAGAGAGCCATGCTGTCCAAAAGCGCATGGTTGATGCGAATCGACGTTTTGTCCATCAATTTGACTAGTGCCCTCTCATAGGCTGCACTGGTTTTCTCGATCCTGACGGCCCGATATATTTCCTCCTTGACAGCTTCAAAGGGTAGAGTGCCGGGCTGCCGACGTTCCAGAACCTTCAGAAGGGCAAAGCTATTCATCTTGATTCTTATCGGACCGATGATCTCGCCGAGGCGTGCTTTCTCTATATAAGGTCGAGCGATTCCCAAAGATCCAAGGGTGACTAAGCCGGTTTCGCACGATGGGTTGCCCGAGGCGGCGCGATTGGAGTACTGCCGGGCTAAAACTGCCATGGATTCTCCAGCCTCTATTCGTTTGCGCAAGGATTGGGCCAACTTTTCGCCGGCGACTACAATTCGGCAAACATTGACCATTTCGGGCGTCTGGAATTGAGACGCGTTTGTCCGGTAATGATCCTGTAAGTCGGACTCGCTCACCTTGATCCCTTCGGCAATCTGTTGCAGGAGATTTTGTGCCAAAAGCGCATCTTTCCACATCTGCACCTGCTCGCGTACGAAAGCCGAGTTCTTCAGGCCTTGCCGCTCGGCCTCGGCAGCCAGATTTTCCAGCTCAACAGCTTTCCTGAGTGTCACCCTGAGCGCTTTGCGAAAGTGTGGTGCGGATGCGGGTGGGAGTCGATATGGGCCGACTGCGAGGCGCTCGATGAAATCGCCGACCGTCCAAAAGGACCCATCGTCAAAGCGAGCGAACGGCTCGTCCAGCAGTTCGGCCAAGTCTTTGCGAATAGCCTGAACTTGGTTTTCTTTTAGCAGCGCGCCGGAATCCTTAGCGTCGGTTCGCAAGCCAGGCTCCGAACTTTGCAATGCGCTTTTCAGCGCTGCGGCGACCTGGTCGAAGATCTGGTGCGCAACACGCATAGTTTTGTTTCGCATGATCTCATCCAGCATGCGTTCTATGGCCGCGCTTTCCTTGCGCGCGCGCAAAATGCCTGAAATGTTCGATCGTCGCTGCTCCACCGTGGTTTCATTCGCACCGGCCGCTGGGAGTTTTTCCACGAGGCGAACAATCCGGTACCGTCCGCCGGCTTCGAAGGGCTTTGAGTATTCTCCTACATGCATTTCGTAGGCGATGTCTTCCAGAAGCGGATCCGATTTGCCCCAGGCAACTCTAATAGATTCCGGTTGAGCCAGGGGGGCCAGGCGGCGAGAACTCGTCTGAGGAATGTGATCCTTTGCCTTGGCCCTACCAAGAAATTCCTCGGCTTCCTCTTCATCGTCAAAATTCCAGAGCTGAAGCAACAGCTCCGCTTGAGCCTTGGCAAGTGCACCATCGATTTCCTGTTGGGTTACCCGAACGGAGGGTGCGATCCTTTCGTAGAATAAAGCTTCCACCAATGCTTCTTTTTCCATCTGGCGGATTTGCGCAGAGTACCTTTTGTCTTGCGTCTTACCCTGTTTTTCTGCCTGTTCGGCTAAAAGCTTCTCGCCGATAAGCGAGGCCAGAAAAGAGAACTTCCCATCCTTGCCAAGATTTGCATTTTCGACATGTGGAGTAAACTCAAAACGCAGGCGATACTCACTGGGGCTGATTGTTCTCTTGCCGACTTGGGCAACGTAACTTTCGGGGCTTTGCCTAGTGCAGGTCAGCAAAGCGGTTGCTGAAAATAGGGCGAAAGCGCCGAGTTGGGCAAGAGGAAGCGCTTTGCGAGGCAACCGGACTATTTGCTTCAATTTTCTTTTGTCTCAGTAATGGTTATTCTTCCGACTTAGCGTCTTGCCCGGCTTGCTTCTCTGGCGACCACGAATCCGCCGATCACGACGGAAAAGTAGGCGCTAAAGAAACGCCAAAGGACCGTAAAAATCGAAACCAAATACACCGGAATGACCGTGCTCATGAGGATGGCTGTTGAAGCTTCGGCAACAAAGCTGCCTCCCGGCGTTGGAGAAAAATATAACAGAAAGAGCAATAGGGCGCAAATCGGGAACAAGACTACAAAAGGCACATAGAGACCGATGCCGCGCAGAATGAAGTAGGCCATGAGGCATTTGTTCAGATACAATCCCAGATTAAGGAGAACATTCCAAATAATGGTGGACGGTTTTTCGCTACAAAAATAACGCATGTCTGCTTTATAGTCGTGGATAAAACGCCAAAAAGCTTTGCGCGTTTTTAGTATCTTGCGCTGGAGCCGCTTGAACCGTCCGGCCATCAAGGTCAGGGCGGAGTGAACGGCGCGACCCACCAAGGTAGGGAAAACGAGAAAAAACGCCAGGCCAATCAGGACAAGGTAAAAGATGGCCGAGGAGAAGCGGACAATGCCAGCCAAAAGATGGCTAGCCAGATTGCCAAAGAGTGAGATCAGAATAACCGCGACCAAGAAAATGACCATGGTAACGAAAAAGTTGACAATACTGACGGTGGCGGCGCCGGAGACGCGGGTGCCGGCGCGGGACAAGATCCAAACCTGGGCGACTCCACCTCCGGACGAAAAGGGAGTCATGGCAGAAAAAAAGTTGTTTGCCCAATTGGCGCGCATGCAATCCCAAAAGCGGGTGCCGCGGCTGATACCCCGGGTGAAAACGTGCAACCGAGCGGCCGCTATCCAGAAATCAAAGAGCAGCAACACCAAGACAACGGGGAAAAAGCGCCAATCGAAATGCCGTAGCGAAAGCCAGGTTTGTCGAGAACCGGTCAAGTAGAGGGTCAGGCCCAAGCCTACGAACGTCAAGATGATGAATGCTCTGAAACCGTTGGTGATGGATCTTTTCTTGAGCTTGGGTGCAACTTTCCTCTTATTGTCGATGCTATTCATGAATGCCTATCCACGTTAGAGACGATGCCAATTAGCTGAAGCTTGCGCGAGAAATGCGGCTCCCAATTTTACCGCAGAACAAGCCAGCCTTTTGCAGCCCCTATACCTGCTTTAATGCTTGCGAAAGATCTGCTATCAAATCATCGATTCCTTCGATTCCAACCGAAAGCCGCACCAGTCCTGGCGCGATGCCGGCTGCATGCAACTGCTCCTCCGAATAAGATGAGTGGGTCATGCTGGCCGGATGCTCGATGAGGGTATCGCAATCACCGAGACTGACCGCCAAAGTCATCAGTTTTACCGAATCGCAGAGTTTTTGTCCCGCGGCTTTTCCCCCTTTGAGAATAAAGGAAACCATGCCGCCAAAGCCGGTCATTTGCTTTTTCGCCAACTCGTGCTGCGGATGAATGCGCAAGCCGGGGTAGGAGACGTATTGCACCTTGGGATGAAAGCTCAGGTATTGGGCTATACGCATGGCGTTGAACGAATGCCGCTCCATGCGCACCGGCAAGGTTTTCAAGCCTCGCATGAGCAACCAGGCATTGAAAGGACTGAGACAGCCGCCAAAGTCGCGCAGCGTTTCTTTCCGCGCTTTGTCGATGAACGATTGGGAGCCGACGATGACACCGCCGATGGTGTCGCCGTGCCCGCCGATGTATTTGGTGGCGCTGTGAATGACAACATCCGCGCCTAACTGCAAAGGTCTTTGATAATAGGGAGTGGCGAACGTATTATCCACCACCAAAAACGTCCCGTGTCTGTGCGCGATGCGGGCGGATTCTTCGATGTCCACCAGGCGCAGCGTGGGATTGGCGGGCGATTCGATAAAGACTGCTTTGGTATCCGGTGTCATTGCTGCCGCGATATTCTCGGGATTGGTCGCATCGACTTCAATCACGCTTATGCCGATTCGCTTGAGCGATTCGACAAAGAACTGATGCGTGCCGCCATATAATGTATCAGAGCTGACAATTGTGTCACCGCATTTGGCCAGGGTTAAAACCACCGTGCTGGTCGCAGCCATTCCCGAGGCAGTAGCCAAGCCCGCTTCCCCGCCTTCCAGAAAAGCCATTTCTCGTTCCAGCGCGGCCAAGGTCGGATTGCCGAGCCGGGTGTAAACATAGCCTTCTTTTTCCCCGGCGAATATTTCAGCGCCTTCTTGAGCGTTGCTGAAGGCAAACGTCGAGCTCTGATAAATAGGAGTGGCCACCGCTTTGGTCGCTTTGTCCACACCTCCAGAGCCGTGAACACATATCGTGGCGAAACTTGCTCGGCGCAACTCATCAGGCGTCATCTCTCCTCCACCATCAATTCTCGGTCCTCTTTGTTGGCATTGACAGATTCTGATAACTTTGCGGGGCTAATGTAAATGCTAATCGGTAGAATGTCAAACGATTTTTTTATTCAATTTTTGTGATCAAGCTGGAAAGCTGATGGGCGCTGGGAAGGCAATGGACGGCCGCCGAGCTTCTCAGTTCGGCCGTTTGGTTGCGCAAGCAGATCAGTCGGGTTGCCGGGTGGGAACTCTGACCGGAATCAAGGAGGCAGAGACTTACGGATTGCATGCCAATGCGCGATCCACCAAATCGAACAGAGCATCCTTCTTGACCGGTTTGTCTACGAATGAGAATTCCCCGGCTTCTTGGCACTGGAAACGAATCCTCATGCAGCTATTCTTACGGCGATCCTCAGCACGCTCTGCCGAAGTGAGAGGAAGAGCCATTCGCATCCTTCCTACGGTCTTTGCAAGGTTGATGGATTCCTTATTTTAGTCATCGCAGGAGCGAAGCCAAGATAATTCCAAGCACGAGCCACAGAGGGATGGAAACCAGAAGAGCCCAGTTGAGACCGCGAAGAAGCGGCAAGGATTTCAAATGTTCTTTCCGTTCCAACCCGCGTTCGATACGCAGCTTTAGCTCATCGAGGTTGACGGGTTTGACGAGGTAATCGTAAGCGCCGGTTTTAAGAGCGGCGATGGCGGTATCCAAAGATGGATAGCCTGTGAGGAAAATAACCATCGTCTGTTTGTCCATCTCGAGAACGTTTTGTAAAAGCTCCAGCCCATCCATTTCCGGCATTTTGATATCGGTAACCAAGAAATCGATAGGATTTTCCTTAAAAACCTTTAGTCCCTCTATCCCGTCCTTTGCAACAAACGTCCTGTGCCCCCACCTATGCAATACATCCGGAAGAGTTTCTAAGATATCTTGCTCATCGTCGACAATGAGGATATTGGCCATTTTGGAAGCCTTCCCTTAAAAAGTAATGCACAGCGGTGATCTGAAAGATTACATATTAGGCGGTTTTGCCTTCCCAGTTGCAGAGGCTGTTTAGAACGCATTCTGCACATCTTGGCTTGCGGGATTGGCAGGTATAGCGGCCGTGGAGAATCGCAAGTCGGGTGAACAAGGTCCATTGGTCCTGATCCACTAACTGCATCAATTCCTGTTCTACCTCGTCGGCCGTATTTGCTTTAGACAAGTCAAGTCGTTCGGCAACCCGCTTCAAATGCGTGTCCACAGCTATGGCCTGTTTGCCGAAGGCGTTGCCGAGTACCACGTTGGCAGTCTTGCGGCCAACACCGGGCAATTTGGCCAATTCCTCCACCGTGTCGGGGACCACGCCGCCATAATCCTTTACCAGCATCTGACTACAGGCGATCAGACTTTTCGCCTTGTTTCGGTAGAATCCCGTTGACTTGATCTTTTCTGCGATTACGTTTACATCTTCTTTGGCTATCTTGTCGGGAGTCGGATATTCTTTGAAGAAAGTTTTTGTCACCATGTTCACGCGCACGTCCGTGCATTGAGCGGCCAATATGGTGGCAATCAACAGTTCAAATGCGTTGGAGAAATCAAGCTCGATCTTTGGATTTGGTGTCCGTGCCAAAAGCAGCGCGATTATTTCATGAATTCTTTCCTTGCTCATCCTGGCCTACACGAAGAGTTATAGATTAGGCGGGAATTTGTCGAAAGTTTTGGGAAAATATAAGCCGAATTTGCCTTTATTGCAAGTGCAAAATCTACAACTGAATTGCGACGCATTGACTCGCTCTCGCTTTGTGCTTGATCGAAAACTCAGAGCATTATCATTGCGCCCATGTCGCACCAAGGCGCGTTTCGAATTCGCCGCGAAGAATTGGTAACAGTCGCAGTTTAGCCTGCGGGCGTTGATCGGATTCCTCGACTCGCTCCGTTTGCTTGGAGATCCCATATAAAAAGTCAAGCAAAAAATGACAAGGGTGTTTTCGGCCAGACAATATGTATAAAAAAAGCCCCTGTGGGGGCTTGAAGGAAAAGAAGAGGGGAAGAGATGATGCGGCGTTACTCTGCACTATTGCCAAAGATATATTCTTGGCGGTATACCTTGACTCTATTGCTGGCGCAAAGGCCAAAGTCTTTCCACTGCTTGATAAGCTCAATCACCCTTTGTTGAAAATCAACCTCGGCGATAGTGGAAGAGGATACTTCTACCTGCTGAACGCTTCCATCTGGACCAACGAATACCCTGACTACCATCTTGCCGGCAACGCCGGGATTAAGCTTGAGATAATCGTGATAGCATGCCTTGATTTGGTCGTTGTGAGAGTTCATGATCAAAGAGGCTTTGGCTGCATCTCGTATTGCGCTGCGTGTCAAGGTGGAGTCGCGTTGGAGTTTGAGAGTATCCGAAGATTGAAGGCCGCTTAACCATTGCGGAACCAACGATTGGTGGGGCGAAGCGGTGTGAGCCAAATTTGCTGAATCGGAATAAATGTTGCTCACTTGAGGCGGGCTATCATCTAACCGGATGGGCTTGAGGTTTTGAGGCAAGGCGGTAGCAGATCTCTTGTTTCGCTCGAGAGCCAGATTGGTCCCTTTTGCGGGATTCCCTTTTTCACGACCGGCACAGGGAAAACTCACGACGCCTATCAGCGCCACGATTGACAAAGCCGGTTTCCATAGCTCCAACCATCGGGGCCGAATTGAAACAACCTTCAACCTTCTCTTCTCCAGAAATCACCGCCACGTCATTCGCAACAGCTTCGGTTCACCCGAGCCGCGTCACATCGAGAGTAGTCGTTCTACCGAGAATCCTGAACTACTTGGGCACCAATATAGCGCAATATTCGTAAATGTCAAGTTAAATTTGTGCAATTTGTAGACATTTTTGTGGCTCTTCCGGAAAATGCATACCTGCTATTCACTTTCTCACGGTGTCCGATTAGCCTTCATGCAAATATCAAACATTAAAACT
>DYKH01000210.1 GCA_020722685.1 Caldithrix sp.
CCGGCTACAGCGGGCTTCGCCCGCTTCCGCCGTCGGCTGAGCTTGAACGTTAGCCTGATTCCATGACGATTCCTCTGAACGAAATACTGGCCCTCGCAACACCGGAGGAGTACAAGCTCCACTTGGCGTGCCAGAACCCCGATGGCGTGCACCCGCTTGATGAGTTCGTCGCCCATCCCGACAACTGGCTTGGCTGGAACGAGTGGCGGGGCGGACGAAACGACTGGACCAGGCCCCGTGTCCTCTCCTTCATGGAGTTCTACCCAAGGTCAGACGCTTGGCTGTTCGGCGGGGCCTTCGAGGTCATCGAGCGGCGGAGCGACGGCTACAAGCTCAAGCCCGACACGCAACTCCTCAAGTACGTTGGTCGGCTGGTCGCGTCCTTCCATAGGTACCAGGGCATGCGGGGCCGCGCCTTCAAGCTGGAATCCTATCTCGATCAGTTCACGATCACTGAGCTCCTCCCACAGGTCTACTCCGGGGAGAGCTTCCCGGGCTTCGAGCGGATCAATCATGACTACGGCGCTCTCGAAGCGGTTTTTCATGCCGAGCGCGCTGACTGGAAGGCTGCGCTTCAGAGCATGAAGGGCGTCTACATCATCTCGGACAAGTCGAACGGAAAGCAGTACATCGGCTCCGCGTACGGCGACGCTGGTATCTGGTCCCGCTGGGCCAGCTATGTCGGTACAGGCCACGGTTGGAATGACGAGTTGGTGAAGCTCCTCAAGACCAAGGGGCCAAAGTACGCGCGCGAGCACTTCCACTTCGCAATTCTGGAGGTCATGATCAAGTCCACTCCAGACGACGTTGTTCTTGCCCGAGAGGCGCATTGGAAACGGGCGCTCCTTACACGAGAGCATGGCTACAACAGGAACTAGGCTAACAACAGCATGCAGCGGACGGCGCTGCGCGCCGCCGCTGATGCTGAGCGTTAGAAGATAGACCTTCTGGCGAACGCATTGATTGTTAGGGTGAAGAGCAATCCAGAAGCTTATGATGGACAACGAATCGCGAGCATCCCCCATTTTCTCCTGTTTCTAAAACAGAAGGAAGCTTTGGGGTCGAATCGAAAAAAGACCTCCAAAATCGGCGTCAAGAAAAGTCTGCGAGACTACAAATCAGCTAAAGAATCGAGAACTGCCATGATCGATGGGGCTACTCATTCAGAGAAACCTTCTTCGTTGATAGCAAATAAGCTTGAATTGCGGGCGAAGCTGGCTTCCAATAAAAGACATCAAAGAAGCTTTGATCACCTGGTGGCTAAGTTAGAGTCAGGGAATTACGGTGCGGTGGAAGGACTCTCTTTGAAATTGGATTTTATGATCCTATTGGCAAGGGACCTTGACTTGTATCTTGGAGCGAGACTGTTGTCGAAGGATCTGGCAGAAAAGCATTACCAAGGGATAATGAAAGCTATCCAAAATCTGTCGGATAAAATAGATTTCTATCGATCCGAAGCGCCCAGAAACGGGACGGTGTTTCAGATCGAGAATGTTCAAATTGAGGAGAATGCTAAATCACAGGACGTGAACTTAGGCGAATAATCGCCGCTACAACAACTCATCGATATCTTGGCGGTCGCCATCGAGGCGACTCTTGCTCTACGCTTGAGAATTTATTCTCAAGCTGTGTTTTTCTCCTCAAAAATAAAGCGCTCCTGACACCCGGTGCGTATTCGCCAGCTCACTCGGGATGAAGGCATAGTCCACCGAAACACCCATCAACGACAAGCCGGCACCGACGGTAAAATCTTTGTTGGCGTAGCCGCCACGCAAAGCTACGATGTCAAAAAAGCGAATTTCTCCTCCCGTGTACAATTCCTGATATAAACCGAATTCCTGATCGACCGAGAGGGTCACTCGGGTGCGGACGCTGCGGAATTGCCTTGACGCGGCCAAGCCGGAGCGCAGACTGGCTTGTATCTCGTCCCGATGCTTGGATTGGGTGCTCCACACCATGGTGGTGCGGGAAAGGTCGCGCGCCAAAACGCCGATGCCGAGCCAGGAATCCGGCTCGTCGTGGGTCGATTTCCGGCTCACAAATCGCAGCGACAAGCCGGCATCGATTCCCTGGCCGGTGCCGCGATAGTCGTCCAACAAATGACGGATGTATTTTCCGCTCACACCGAAAGCGATCTCTGCCGGGATGATGATTTTGGAAAACCCCGTGCCGAGATAGAGATCGAAAAACTCTTTGCGGGCGAAGGAGAAAATCACTGCGTCTTCGGTGTCGGCAAAATAGCCGAGCGCCTGTCCAGTGGAGCGATATTCCGAGCGGGTCATGCGGTCAAAGGGTGTCCCTTGCAGCGGGCCGTAGCGTGGGATTTCATCGATGCCCAGACGTATCCAGCCGAGACTGATGGCCGTATGCTTGTCAAAGCTGAGGCCAATGCTGGCAGAATTGAATTGGGCAATGCCGCCGAACAAGGGGACGTGATCGAAGAGAATCGAATATCGCTGCGATTGGACGATTCCCGCCGGATTCCAATAAAAGGCTGTGCCGTCATTGGCAATGGCCGCGTAGGCGCCGCCCATGGCCAGCGGTCGGGCGCCAACGCCGATGCGCAAAAAATCCGCCGCATAGTCGCCGGCGTTGACAGTCGACGCAAAGGTCATCAGCGCCAACGCCGCCGCCCGATAAGCCAAGATCGATTTCTTCCCAAACCCTGATTTGATAAAATCCACCACATCCACTCCGGTCTATTCCAGCTTGGCCATCTTTTCGATGGTTTCTATCTTTTTGTCCCCGCGCTTGGCTGCAAACTTTAGAAAGTAAACCCCATTTGCCACCTGGTTGCCGTCTTCGTCCGCGCCGTCCCATTCCTGTTCCATATAGCCGGCAATGTCGAAAAACTCAAAGGTTCGCAAAAGCCGCCCAGAAACCGTGTAGATGCCGAGCTTGACTTCCTCCGCCTGCTCGGTCAGCGTGAAGGCGATCGTGGTCTCGGTGACAAAGGGATTGGGATGATTGGCGATGGAGGCCAGCTCGAATTGCCCTGAGACGGTGAAAGCGACTTCGACGTTTCCGACGTTGCCGTTGATGTCCGCTGCGCTGACGTTGAGTCTATGGGAACCCGCCAAAAGTGTTGGAGCGTAGGTAATAGTCGCGCGGCGCTTGGAATCCGGCTCTTGATATAAGCAATAGTCTGTTTCCGCTACCTGTGCGTCATCCAAGCTCAAGGTCACCGATGCGCTGCCGAGGTCCAATCCGCTGGCATCCTCGATAGCGGCAGTAAAGACCGGCTGCCGGCTGACCATATCTCCGTCGGCAAAATGCTGTCCCTCGACGCTGATTTGGATGAGCGGTGCCTCCGCATCGCCGTTGGCCATGAGCGCGAAACCGGTGTACTCCACCGGCAAGCTGGCGGTGACGGCTTCCTTGTCGCGCTGGATGGTGCTCGGCAAGCCGCGCCATGAGCTGGTAGCCGCGTTCCAAGCGTAAATACGCAAGGCGTTTTGGTCGGGAAAACGCAGGGTCGTCGAATCGGTGCGATCGTACATCATCGCCACCGCAATGGGTTTGCTGAATCGAGTCGTGCTGTCTGCGAATTGAATGTCGTAAAGGAAGGGCTGCTTGTTACCGCGGATTTTCATCGGCTCGAGACCGGATTGTTTGGCGGCTTCAGCGTGCTCCGGTTCCCACTTTTTGGCAAAACTCAACAAGGAATTTTGTGCCAGCGCGTTGGCCGGAATGGTGAGGTAGAGGTTTTTCTCCGGCGCATACAGCGGCCCACTGCTGCCTTGCGCAGCGTTGACAATGAGCAACGAGCGCGTGGAATAGTTATTCCGCTCGTTGGATTCGGCCACCAGACTGTCTATGTCCACGCTAAAACTTACTTGTTTTTCACCCGCGACCGTGCCTGACCAGGCCAAAGATATGGTGGTATCCGCCCCAGCCCGCAGACTGAGCAGAGTGGCTTTACTGCCGATCAATTTCCGGTTGGCACCATCGGCCTCGTCGTAGGCGACCACGCTGAATGGCCCGGAATCGGTTCCGCCGGCATTGGCGATGGTCACGAAGAGCAACGTTTGCGTCGTGCCGCCAATTCGTATGGTCTGACCTTTTGCATACAAGTCGGGCCGGTAGGCGACTGAGTAGGAGAAAGTTTCATCAACGTATTCGGTTCCGTTCCCACCTTTGATGATGATGCGCAGGCTGACGTTGCTTCCCTCTTCCCTTTGAATGGGAGCTTCGCTCTTCCACACGCCGGCGGCGTTTTCCCGCATAGCGATCCGGTTCCAATTGGTATTGTTGGCGGACCAATCGAGATTCATCGCCTGAATGCCGCCGATGGAGTAAATGCTCTGAGGGTCGGTGCGAATTCGGACGAACACCGAGTCAAGATGGTGAGGAATTGCCGGTTCAAGAAGGATTTCGCTGATGACGGGACGGTTGACAACGAACTCGGCCTTGCCTACGCCCTCATTTGGCCCGTTGGAGAAATAAGCCCGTACTATGCCAGAGCCGCCGGATTTGCCCCAGGCCTTGCGGAATTCCGAGTTCATGGTAAATAGCTGAGAAGCAAAGCTGCCGTTCTGCAAAGTTACTTGATCGCTCACTAATAGCGAATCTGCTTCATTAAAGACGGAAAGCGACACTGTGCCGGAAGAGAACCCACGCACTTGCCCGTTGACCGATACTTGGTCGCCGTTGGCGAGCGCGGACTTGGACAATTGCAGGTCCACGATTTCCGGAGCGATGCGGACTTGGAGGGCCGGGTCGCCCACTAGCACATAGTTCTTCACGTGATCCCAATAGCTCTTCGTTTGCCCCACCATGTCGTACTTGGCCAGGGTAGTGATTTCTCCCATCGTACGGGCTTGGCGATTAAAGATAGCGTCGAACAAGGCGTTGTTCAGGAAAAAGTCTCCTTGCAGCAAGGCCCGGCCGGCGGAGCCGAAATGCGAGACAAAGCCGCGATCGGGCGAGCGTAGCAGCTCCTCGCTCAGCGAAGGCGTTTCCGGATTGTCGAAATGACCGATGAAGCAGGTCATGCTAAAGGCGACCGGGTATTTGTTCTGATTATGCAAAGTAGCGATGTCTTCCTGCAAAAACAGCTCCGAGTCGAAATAGACGCCGCCGCCGCCGTGACCAATGAAATTGACAATGCTTTGTCCGGAATTGATGTAGCGGGCGACGTCCTCGGTGCTGCCAAAGTGCCGGGATTGGGGATCAGTCGTCAGGAAATTCGTGACAATGCTTTTGGGAATGTAATGGTCATAGAGATACTGAGCGCTGTTATGGAAAAACTCGTCCGTGCCGGTCAGCAAGAAGACGTTGCGGCTCCAACCGTCCACAATGGATTTGGATTCGTAGTCAATGGTTTTTTGCACCATGATCTCGGCTTCTTCCGCGGTATTGGCAGGCAAGCGTCCCACATACATATCCGGCAACAGGTCCTCGCCGCTGACCGCAGCAAAATAATTGTCCGTGGCCGTCATGCCCCAGGAGCTGGTGTATTGCATCATAGCCGGGATGAACGAGGGGTGCCTGCGCCGATGTGCAATCTGTTTGTCCATTTCATGCGTGGTGTCGCCGAGTAGGAGGACATACAAAGGCGAGGGCTTTACCCAATTGGCATAGGCATAACGCAGAAATCCTCTAATAGCGCGAGGATCGTAGATGCCATAACTGAACTCGTCGTACACATCCTCGATGTCCACTACCTTGGTACGCAGGCCTTGCGTGGCGCGAAAGTTGGCCAGCTTTTGCGCTTGGGCTGCAAAGTCCCGATGCGTGATGATCAGATAATCGGCTCCGTTGCCCGAATGATGGAGGTCGGACGGCGTGTCCTTGATGATTTCCGGCACCGCTTTCAGCTTTTTCTCAGAGACAATGAAAAACTCTCCTGGCAGAGTCGAACGATTCTTAAAAGTGGAAGAATAGCTTCCATTGTCTTTGGAGGTGGTCAAATCGATGATACGCTGGCCGTAGTCCGTCAGTGAGTAAATCTTTGGCGAGGAGAAGCCCTCTACTCGCAGGTTGCCGATAGCTGCCGGATTGGAGACGAATCGCAAAGAGTCATCCTGCGCGACCAGCTCCTGATCGAAATCAACTTCGATCCAATTCAGCAGCACTTGATCGACGTTGGCTCCGGGCAAATCTCCGGGTAGAGATAGAGTGAGAATATTCCTTTCCCGCAAAAGCTCGCCGGAAATGGGGTTGGACGCAAACTGGTAAGCAGTTTGGTTGTCCCAAGTGGCCTCGCCCACGATCTGGCCGTTCAGCTTGACCACCAAATGATGGTCGGGAGAAGCAGGGGGGTGGGTCGAGCCGTGCAGACTTAGCCGGATAGTAAGACTGGCATCTCTTCGGGCATTGTCTAATGGCAGAGGAAACTCGTAATCTGTGCCGGCAGAAAGAATCTGCCAAAACCAGTGATCCAAATCGTCATCGTTCACATACAGCAAGCGTTGATAGGTGGTGTCCACCTCCAGGTGAACCATCGTTCGGGAATGGGTGATCAAGCTGTCCGGCTCAGAATCCGAGGCGCCGCTGACTTCCGCGAATCGGGCGCCCACACCGGATTCCCAACTTAGCCAGTACACGTTGGTGTCTGAGTAAAAGGACAAATAAGAATTGTCGCCTGAATTATGACGACCGATGAAGATGATCCGATCCTCTTCGTCGAACGTACCATCCGCTTCGCCCTCGACGATGATCGGCACCGGCCTACCACGATTGCTGATCGCGAGGGCCGCCGGCCGGATGGCCTCTAAATCCGCCCCGGCCTTTTTGAGGGCCTTGCCATCGACAAAGTAGACGCCGTCTTCACTGACCAATAGCTTGAAGCCGTTTCTGATGCCCGAGCTTTCCACAGACTGAGAAACCGGTGCGGGTTTCGGACTTGCTCGCCAATTCTTCGCCGCTTCATAGTTGGCAAGTTGACCTTTTAGTAAAGGGTCGAAAAGAGTGTCGGCGGCTCTCTTGCCAAAGGCCGGCTCGGCAGAAGAAGCGGGCACCGCATCCGGCGCCATCTCGATGCGCAATTGCAGGGCGCGAACGATTTGCGTCAGTTTGCCAGCCGGCATGTATCTCACCGGATGCAGCTCGATTTGTACGATCCGCTGGTTGCGGACAAATCCGCAGACGCCCAACTGCGCTAACTGTGCGGGGTACCAGCCATCGCCAATCATATCGACCGACAGTGCGGAATCGCCAGCGTCGGGCGTATTTTGGGAGGGCGATTTAGCCACCGGCGCAAGGTCGCCCAAGGATTGGGTCCGTGACCGCTCCTCCGTAACGATCAGACGCGGCGTGCCCGAAGCGGGAATGCCCAACACCAAGCTGGTAGTCGGCAAGCTGGGCCACCCTTCTTGGTCGGTGGTAGCGCAGCCGGGGATGGAGATTTCCGTCAACCAAGCGCCGTCGATCTTTCTTTGCAGAATCTGCACAGAATCGAACGTGACGAGGCAGCGAATGGAGGAGTCGTTGGATTCGATCAAATCCAGCTTGTATCCTCGGTCGGGGAGAGCAAGGGATGGAATAGAAGAAAGGGTGAACAGTATGGTAATTGTGGTGATTAGATATTTCACAGGTATTCCGGCTCCTTGTTTACAAACCTGCTTGGGAAGTCCGGATGGGAGATCGATAAGAAAAGCGAGTCAGAAATACCAAGGGGACGAACGGCAGGGAGCGCTTAGTCGTCGCTCTTCGTGGTCTCCAAAAGCTCGGTAACCATGTCGGCCAGCCTGAGAGCGAATTTGTTGATCCGCTCCAGCAATTCGGCCTGATCCTCACGCAGAGACTTTTTTGTTTCCTCCGTGAAAATCGCCAAATAGCCCAAAAGGCCTTGGGTCACCGACCTAATTTCGTGACTTTGCTTTTGCATCGAACCCTCGTTTGAGTTCCCATGCAAAGGACCTCTTGGCAATCTTGATCGGGCATTGCCATCAGCCAATTCCTCACCTCCATTTGCACATACGAAGCCGTACCTGTGATGCCTGTCTTTCTCGACCGCTAAACCTTTCCCCATGAATGGGCCTGAATCGATCCATCTCCCGTGTCTTGGCAGTTGAGAGTTCTGCTTGTGTAAGCAGACATTGATGCCGTTAAGAAGCGGCAACCATTCCGGCCGCCGATATAGTTGAGCTCCAAGTGAAGTGGAGCGATCATATTCATCAAGGGTAACAGTTCAGCCCCTGTCAAAAATGAATGTCATTCCGACCGAAGGGAGGA
>DYKH01000211.1 GCA_020722685.1 Caldithrix sp.
GTATAAGGGAATACAGTGGGGGATGAATGATTAGATTTTATGCCAGCCTTGACAAGGCATGATAGAAATGTCCTCTTTTTTGCAAAGTAGAGATGTCTCCTATGCGAAGGTTGCGTAGTCTGGTAAAATCCTATTGCTACGTTGGAGGACAGGGAAATTCTAGCGAGCGAACCGAACGCCAGCCCAGTGGTTATAAAGCAGGGCAGAGCAGGACTTCATCCTGCCCTTTTGTATAAGCAGCAAACTCTTCGCTATATCGTTGCTGGTCTTCCTCGCTCAACATGCGATTGACCCGCTGCAATACTTCAACTAACAGTTGCAGTTGTCCCATCACGCGGATGTTGCTCGCTATCAGGGTGCTATCCATCCTTTGTTTACTAGTCTTGAGCTGGTAAGCCTTGATCTGTTCATCCGTTACTTGCTCGAAGGCCTGATCCAACAGGTTTTCTCCACTCTCTTGCATGTGGCGGCTCAAGCGTTCCCGGAAGTAATACAGTGTGTGTAAATCAAAATCACCATCTACCAACTGCCGATATCCCAGCGCATAGCGCACTTGCACACCATAGCAAAATTCATCATACATCTCTTCGTTTGTCCAACCATTGCCAGCCTTCAAATACTCCAACCCAACCAATACATTAAACGGAATGTTTGGTCGAGAGGGACAGTCCGCATAGAGGATTGCAAAAGGTTCTTCGTTGAGCTGGGAGAAGAATTACCGGTAGAAGGCCCCTGACCAAGAGGTATCCAAACGCTTGTGTAACTTTTCGGGCAGTTCGTCTTCATGGCTGGTGACCGGAATTTGCAGATGGCGTTGATTTTTCTTGAACATGCCTTTATCCTGGTTTGAGATCGCTCCAGTATATTGATTTTCACGTCATTTGGGCAGGATATAATTTGGACTAATTTCATTTCCCCCTTTTTGCAGGCGAGTCTTCTATTAATAAATTAATTCATTACCCAATTAACCTTTGTTTTTACCGATATTGTGTCAATCTGTATGGTGGTCGGAAAAATATGAAAGTTTAATAAAGTAACAAGTCAAGAAGATGAGCTGTAATTGAACTATTAGGTGGATAGACGTAGGCCATCAGCGGGATATACGACTATGTGCAAGCTGTGGAGGACTGACTTGTCACCGACAGTGTCCTCGGTCATAATCACAACGTGGGAGTTGGCGGTGATGGTAACAGGAAAAAAGATTGAACTCATTCAAGGCAAAAGTTTGCTTTGTTATTGGTTGGCTTTCTTTCGTCGATAGGCTTCATCCGGCCGTGAATAGATACGTTGAACGTCGCGTTCACTTAAAAAGCGCGGCCCGCCCAGCGCATATGTACCCAACAGAATCCGCGCTGCCTTGACAGTCATGGCTGTGATGTTTTCAACTTCCGCTGCAGTTTGGCCAAGGGCGATCATACCGTGATTCTGTAACAGAATCACGCGAGGCGGCTCGCCGTACTCGTCGAGGTAGTGCTCCATTGCATTGCGCACTTCGTGCGCCAACGGCAATCCGGGATCAGCGTAAGGCACGAAAGCCGGAGCTGGACCTCCATACAGAATTTCTTCGCTGAAAATGTGTCCCTGCACGGCTTCGCGCGCCTGAACCGAGCACAAAATCGCGTTCAACGGGATAGGGTGTGTATGCCCTACGAACTTCGCGTTGCCTATTGTCAGAGCCAGCGCATGAAACGTGGTCTCCAGTGACGGCTGTGGCTGCGCTGCATCTACCTTTGCTTCTGTCAGTCGACGCTGAATCTCCGAATCAGACAATTCATCTTCTTTCAGCATGTCCAGCACCGGTTCGATTGCTACTTCCACGAACTCATTTAGCTGAATCCGATGCAATTGCGAACCGCTGGCCTTGATCCAGAACGTTGCCTCATCTATGCGGGCTGAGGTATTGCCATCCCCGAGGATAACATAGTCGCGCTCTGGCCGACCTAGGTTGCGCGACATCCGCACTAATTGATGCAGTACTTCGAGTTTATTGCTCATATTCATATCACCCGATCGCTACCTCCATCAATTGGAATCTGCGCGCCGGTGATGTTCTCAAATAACGGGCCTAGCATTTCGGCGACAAATTCGCCTACGTAGTGGCTCTTGATCTCTACACCTAGCAGATTGCGGCGCTTATATTGATCGACCGTCAGCCCGTAGTGCGCTGCGCGGGCTTGGATGACTTCATCGGTCCAAATGCCGGTATCGAAGACCTGGTCAGGATGGATCATATTGACCCGAATGCCATCCTTCGACCATTCCAGTGCAGCAACCCGTCCCATTTGTACGACAGCTGCTTTGGAGGTCGAATACGCGACGGCTCCTACGCCTGGGGCTAGCACGTTCTTGGAAGCATTGATTACCACACGTCCATAACGCGGAGCGCGCTTGAGCAACGGATACGCTTCGCGCATCAACACCAAATTCGGATCGAGGTTGATCGCCATGACGGTGTGCCACTCAACCGTTGCCAAATCCTCGATGCGAGTGCCCGGCGGAAAGATACCTGCGTTGAGCACTAACATATCCAGTCCCCCAAATGCTTGTGCGTTGGCAGTTATCGCATTAACAATGGCGTTTTCGCGGGTGAGATCAACTTGTAAGCCCAGATACTGCTCTCCGGAAAACATGTTGACGACAGCTGGGTTGATGTCCAGATTGACAACAGCCGCCCCGCGTTGCAGAAGTGATTCGACTACGGCTTTGCCGATTCCCGACGCACCACCAGATACCAAAGCTACTTCCCCGCTGAACGGTGTGCCAGTGGCTAAGTCGTTTAGTGCCAGCGAGAATGCACCTAAGTCAGGAACATAGCAAACAGCCGGTAGTTGACCGTGCAGCGCGAAATATTCAGCCACATGGGCGACTTCAACCCATGTTTTATCCGTCGGCAGCTGCCCTCCAATAAATTTGATTAATAACGGTTGGCCGATCTCTTTGGAAAGTTTCCGGCGCACTTCTGCGATGCTCGCCCCTGCCAATTGAGGTGCTTGTCTATCTTCTTGATCCATGCTCATCTCCATGTTTAAAATAATAGGGACGCTGCGCACCATCCTAATTGGGTGGCGGGTGTCTAGATATTCTTCTCCTTTGTATTGACGCGCAGTCCTGTGGAGGTAAGGTTATGCCACGCCTTTATCATGTTTAATCGTTTGATAGATCTCGAATGCTTCTTGAGGCGTGAGATTCTCGTGGATAATTCCTTGCAAGGCACGAGCCATACCCTCTGGGCATTCGTTCTGCCAAATGTTGCGACCCAGATTAATACCGATTGCGCCGCGTTGAATCCCATCGTAAACAAACTGCAGCACTTCTAGATCGTTTTCAGTCTTTGGGCCACCAGCAATGACCACCGGCACCGGGCAGCCCTGTACGACATTCTCGAAATTCTCACAATAATAGGTTTTAACGACAGCAGCTCCTTGCTCTGCGCAGACGCGGCAGGCTAACGCCAGATAGCGCGCTGTCTTCTTCTCTTCTTCGCGGCCAACTGCTGTAATAGCCATGACAGGAATGTCGTATTCCATGCAGGCATCCACCAACCGGGAGAGCGCCATAATCGTCTGATGCTCGTACTTAGAACCAAGGTAAACCGAAATTCCCACGGCGGAAGCGTTAAGGCGAATGATGTCTCGAATCGATACCGTCACTTCCTCGTTAGATAGATCATCGCCTACCATGCTGTTGCCACCTGACACACGTAAGATGAGCACAGGATCCATGTGCGCATCCAGTGTCGCCCGTACTGACCCGCGCGGCATGAACACTGCATCCACATATTTTAACAGCGGTTGGGCAGCCCGCCCGGCATTTTCTAGACAATGAGTTGGACCTTGGAAATAACCGTGGTCCATCGCCAGATAAAAACAACGACCGTCAGATTTGATTAGTTTCGACATGCGGTTCGCCATGCCCCAGTCCATATTACTCATATTTGTCTACTCCTTTCGATTCATGGTAATAGTTGTATGGTTAAACAGTCGGACGCCAAGACACAGGTTGTTCAATTATTTGACTACTTGACTATCCTGCCCTGGCCGAATGATCAGGTATCCCTTTTGAATTAGCCAGTAATGAAACTCGTGGGTAGTATGAAGGCAATTAGTCTTGCAAATACTGCGAATGTGATCGTACCGAATTGTACCTTCTACCTCGGCATCTAGTAAAACCTGAATCGGGCAAGAGATATCGCGGCAATATTCACGCCGCTGATATTCGATGTAGCCTTTTAAGTTCATTTTATCTCCTGTGGTCATTGCTGTACCTCAGCTTCAGCATCCTGTTCCGCTTCCGAACCCAACTTAAGCGAATAGACGTTGATGATCAACGCCACTAGCAGAATCAAGCCGGTGACGAGCGTCTTGAGGTAAATGTTCAGATTAATCATATTTAATCCGTTGTTCAAGACGCCGAAGATGAGCAATCCGATGATAGTGTTGGGGATACCCCCTTCACCACCAAAGAGTGACGTACCCCCTAAGACCACTGCCGCAATAGCTCCCAGCAACATATCCTCAAACCCTCCGGCATGAGCGCTGCCTATTCGCCCGGTGTTGATCAATCCAGCCAATCCTGCCATAGCTCCACCTATCATCAGCACTAGCGTCCGAATTTTATCGGTGTTGATACCGGATAGTTTGGCCGCCTCGCGATTACCGCCAACCATATAAACATATCGGCCAAAACGCGTATAGATCAGGACAATATGGCCTACAGCTAATACGACGATGGCAGCTATAATTATATAGGGTATGTTCCCTAAGCGCTCAGTGCCTAGCGTATGAGCTATCGTAGGTACCTCAAAAAAGGGCCGACCTTTGGTGAGATAAATAGCAAAGCCGTTCGCGATCTGCATCATTGCTAGAGTGGTCATGAATGACGGCAGCCGAAAATAGGTGGTCACCAGGCCATTAACCAACCCCAACACCATCGCCGCCATGAACGCGAGTAAAAAGGCTAGTGTACCTGGCACACCAGAATTGACAAGCAGGTACGACGCGAATACACCAGTGAACATTGCCATACTAGCAATACTCAGGTCAATCTCACCAGTCAGCAGCACGAAAGTGACTCCGGTTGCCATGATCGCCAACGTAGCAGCCTGCTGCAGGATGTTGACGAAGTTGAGCAATGTGAAAAACCGCCCTCCTTCTGAAGCCAGGGTGAGGAAAACAATTAGTACGGTCAGTGTGAATAGCGGTGCTACTGAACGAGCATTAGCCCTAAGTGTTCTTTTTAGTCGGTGTAAAGTTGCAGGCTGTTTTGTATTTGTTGTTTTCTCAATTTTACTCATGGTCCATGATTTCTATGCCCATTGCATCAACTTTTCTTTGGTCAAATTCTGAACGGGCAGTTCTTTGCGGATGCGTCCCTTGGACATTACTAAAATGCGATCGCTGTGTTGGAGGATGATCTCCGGTTCGGATGACATCAGGATAATAGCCAGACCTTTCCGCTTCAATTCGCCCACCAGCCGCAACACTTCCTCTTTTGCACCTACATCCATGCCGCGCGTCGGCTCGTTGAGGATCATCACCTTGGGGGTTTTGACTAGCCATTTACTGATAATCACTTTTTGCTGATTGCCGCCACTGAGGTGATCCACATCCAACAAGGGATCGGCTGGCGATACTCCGACTTGAACGATGCGATCCCGAGCGATATTTACTTCGCTCCTTCTGCGAATAAAGGTGGGCATAATCTGATCTAGGTAAGTGAGCGTCACATTCTTGAAAATCTCTTTACCCGGAAACAAGCTCTGTTTTCGATCGTTCGGGACGTAAGCAATGCCTAGACGTCGCGCTGCCGAGGTTGATTTTATGCGCACTGGCTGGTTGTGTAACCGCAAGGTACCACTATCGGGCTGCCAGTAGCCAAACAGGCAGTTGGCGAGAGCTGTCTTACCCGCGCCCATAAATCCATAAATACCCAGAGTCTCTCCACTCCGAACCGCAAAACTAATATCTTCAAACTCTCGTCGCCGGCATAAGCCGATGACTTCGAACACTACCTCGCTCTTAGGTTGGACATCCGTCTTGCCCTTCGTGGCGTTGTCACTCGCGACAATGTGCGCTTCGTCGCCGAGCATCTGATTAACCAAAAAATTCTTGTCGGCGTCCGACGCAAGCCCCGTGTGCACCCGGTGACCATTGCGCATCACCGTGATACGGTCAGACACGCGCAGAACGTCTTCTAGAAAATGAGAGATGAAAATGATTGTTTTGCCTTGCGTTTTTAGCCGAGCCATGAACTCGAACAGGCGCTCAGCCTCAGGTGTAGACAGCGCCGACGTGGGCTCGTCCATGATAATGATGTCGGCGCCGCCAAAGATAATGCGCGCTACTTCAACCATTTGCTGTACACCAATAGGGTAGGAACCCACCGGGCGATGCACATCAACATCCACGCCTAACTGCGCCATGTGATCGGCGGCTTCCCGATATATGCGCTTCCAATCCACTAGCCTAGCTTTATTGATCGGCTGCATGCCGAGGTACAGATTCTCTGCTACGCTCAGAGGTCGGATCACGCTCAATTCTTGGTAGACCGTGCCAATCCCCTTAACGCGAGCATCAGCTGGCGAATGGAAGCGCATTGGTTCCCCTTTAAAGCGCATCGTGCCCTCGTAGTCGGTATGAACACCGGACAGGATTTTAATCAAAGTACTCTTGCCAGCCCCGTTCTCTCCCACTAGTCCATGAATCTCGCTGGGATGCAGATCAAAATCCACTCCATTCAGCGCAGCTACACCGCCGAAGTGCTTGGATACATTTACCAATTCCAACAGTTTACGATTAGTGTTTGTCATAGCGATTCGTTTTCAGGATAAGGAAATTCGGGCAGCGATGCATCCGAGACCTAACTTCTGTTAACAAACTGTTTGGTATTAGATCATTAGGTTCTCGGCCAAGTAATTGATGCCGGGAGCTATCTCTTTGTCAACCATCGGTCCATCTGTGCGGATGAATTTTGGCACATCTGATTTATTACGCTTGCCGGTTAAGATCTGCCACCCTATCCATGTGGCGCCGCCATGAATGCGGCCGGTGGGATTAACAACGGTTGCAAGGAGCGTGCCATCCATGACTGCTTTTAGCGCTGGTGGTCTGCCATCCACGCCGACGATTTTGACCTGGTTTTCTTTACTGGCTGCCTTGATGGCACCATAGGCGGCTAGAGCTAGGTCATCATTGTGAAACATACCACCGACGATGTCTGGATATTTCACCAACAAATCTTCCCAAATCTTGCGGGATTTATCCGGATCCCAATCGGTCGGCGTCTCATCAACGACCTCGATATCGGGGTACTTATCCACTACCATGTGAAAACCTTTAGAGCGACCCTGCGCGCCGGTGTGAGTTAATGCACCTTGAGTATGGACTACCTTGCCTTTGCCACCGATGGCATCAACTAGCTTTTGGGTGACGACGGAACCCATATAGATGTTGTCTGGCTCAAGGAAGGTGACGATGTCCAGCGTACCCAAGTCGCTAGTTAATTTGGTGTCGATATCGAACACCAATATGCCGCGGGAGGCAATCTGCTTTACGGGATCCACCAGGGAATCTATCGCACCTGGGTGAATGGCGACCATATCCCAGTCCTGAGCGGCGATATCCTCAACGTCTTTACGTTGCTTGTCGATGCTGAACTCGGCGTCAAAGATGGTGAACTCAATTCCAAGTAGATCACCGAGGAACTTCATAGTGTCGGCACCACCCGCTACCCAGCTGTTGGACATACCAAGCGCCGAATAGGCAGCGCGAAATTTCTTCTGTACGGGCATGACTGGCTCTGTCGCTGCTGCCTGGGTTGCCGGCGCCGATGGCTGGCACGCAGCTAAGGCTCCTGCTGTTATGGCACCTACTCCAAGAGCTGCACCGATTTTGAGCACCTCTCGCCGGGATAAATTACCTTGTTGCAACTGATCACGATATTTGTTTATTTTCGACATTTTGTTCCTCCTATAGAATAAAATTAAGGAATAATTGTATTATCATTTGGCTAACAAATGGAGTTGTTTCTCATCGGCACCTCCTTACTCACTCGTGCTTTAAGTCTTCGAGCGTCATTGGGAAACATCCCTAGTTTCCTCGCGGACAATGCCGATCAAATCGTCAATGCTATTGATCGACTTCCGCTCCATCAGCCAGC
>DYKH01000752.1 GCA_020722685.1 Caldithrix sp.
GCAGTTTGTCATTCACTTCCGGAACGACCTATTTTGTGAACGACCTTTTGGCCGGCTTTTCCGTTTCCGCGCCTGCTGAGAATCTTTCTAATTGGTCGGTAAGCTTGGCCGGGTATGAAGCAAAAGTGCTGCTCCTCAGCACCGAGCCCGTATCCTCTGTGAGGCCGGATGCTGGAATAGATGCCATCCCGGAAAAGTTTGCTCTTTGGCCGAATTACCCAAATCCATTCAATCCAGCCACCACGATATCCTATGACTTGCCAAAACAGTCGAAGGTGGTTGTGAAGATATTTAATTCGGCTGGGCAGTACATTACGACCTTGGTGGACGAAGTGAAGATGGCCGGGACTCATTCAGCGGTCTGGCAGGCCACCAACTGGTCCGGTTCGGCTGTCGCCGCGGGAGTCTATTTCGTCCATTTTGAAGTGGAAGGATTTGCAGAAACACGCAAAGTTTTGTTGCTTAGGTAAGGAAAGAGTCATGGCGATGGAAAATAATAGCTCCGTCGTCGAAGTTAGCGCCGATGAAATAGTGCATAATTTGTCCCCTTATCTCCGACGAATAGAGGCAGGCGAGACTTTTGTGACGTTAAGGCCGGCAAGCCGCCTGCAGAGATCAAGCCGGATCATCGCCATTGAAGTTCCAGCGACCTTTTGGTTTATGCTCTGGCGAGTTCATCGTACCTGAGGGTTTCGATGACCCTTTATCAGAGAATGCCGTCAGTTGGTCTGAAGGAAGACGGAAAGAACGAAGGATTTGGCGACAAACTTGGAAGACTACTTTGATTTCGTGGATGATGACATCTGCATCAAAAGCACACGCGTCGGAATAGAAACCGTGTTGGAGGATTATCTCAACGCTTCCAGTCGGGAAGGGATTGCCGTGCGCTTGTAATCTTCGGAATCATGTGGCAGAAGCATTTTCGCTAGCAC
Source organism: Caldithrix sp. (assembly GCA_020722685.1). The sequence goes on from DYKH01000752.1 coordinate 933, forward strand.
ACGAATGGAACGGACAGCGGAATTTCGCTGAAAGGGAAGAGTCGTGCTCAGTGGACATTCATCACGATTGGCCAGAGATTGCTCCGGTCAAATCGAGAGTGGTTCTCAGTGAATATCCTATTGTTCTCTTTCCATGGTGTGCTATTTTGTTTGTAAGAATTCGACGAGGTAGGTTTTTGTCTTTCTCGCCCATAAAATACTGGCCCCTTTTTCTGCTATTGTCGCTGCTTTGCTGCACTCGTCCGAAACTGGACGAATCCACCGTCGCCATCGTCAATGGGGAGCGCATCAGCAAACAGGATTTGGAATACAGCGCCACCTTCTTTT
>DYKH01000753.1 GCA_020722685.1 Caldithrix sp.
ACGGAAGAACGCCGTCTCGCAATGACATCACGCCCCGATGAGCGCTTCGATTTCTTTCAAAACGGATTGTAAATCGGGAGTTCCCGCCGCGATGACTTCGGTTTCCCCTATGTGTTTGTGATGCGGCGCGGTGGGCAGGTTTGGAAAGTGCGGCGCGTTATCGTAGCGGAAAACCATTGTCCCATCGGCGCGCTGATAGTGATAAGTGTAGGTCTTTTTGAAGGGATTTTCCTGCCCAACGAATAATTCCCTGAAATGCAGGAGCGAGTTGTCAATGAAATACACATTGACGCGTAAAAACCAGACTTCGCCGCGATCTTCATGCTGTGTCTGGAAGTCGTTGACAAACGGCGAGCCGCGCAGGGTTTTATCAACCGATGCGAGATAATCGGCAAACGGACTACTCAACGCGGGCGTCCTTGATGAGATTGCGCCTGGCTTCGAGGTGACGCAGGGCTTCCACTTCCATCCACCAATCCAGAAAATCGAGAGTTTCTTCGATTTCGCGGGTGTTGAATTTGCGCTCAAATTCGTTGGTGGTCATGTTATATCGTTGTTCAAAAGGCGCAAGCGCTTCATGCGTCCGTTGGATGGAATACTCCAGTAATTTTGCCTCGCGTTCCAGCGCGGTTTGCAACACTGACTTGAATTGTTCGAGGTCGGTTGTTTGAATCGTAATTTCCTGTAACATTTCGTTCTCCTTGCCAGCCGAAGGTACTGACTGATGATATTATAACGGCAGATTGAAATGAACTACGAACTTCTTTCCGATGTTGCCCAAGTCATCATGGGACAAAGTCCGCCTTCTACAACATACAACACAGTTGGAGAAGGTCTACCGTTTTATCAAGGCAAAACTGATTTTGGCGATATGTATCCAATCCCAAGAGTTTATTGCACTGAACCAAGTCGAATTGCCGAGGCTGGCGATATTTTGATTTCTGTTCGTGCGCCAGTTGGTCCAACCAATGTAAGCCAAGAGCGTTCTTGCATTGGTCGTGGTATATCTGCGATTCGTGTTGGCAAAAATCTTGACCGTGATTTCCTGCTTTACTTTTTGCGGTTTTACGAACCTGAATTAGCCAAAGCAGGAACAGGCTCAACATTCACTGCCATTTCACGCGAAGACCTTGAAACCATAAAAATTCCCCTGCCCCCGCTGACCGAGCAAAAGCGGATTGCGTCCCTGCTGGCGCGCGCTGACCGTCTGCGTCAACTGCGGCGGAGGGCGCGCGATCTCGGCGATGCCTTGCTCC
>DYKH01000754.1 GCA_020722685.1 Caldithrix sp.
TCTTCGGTATACGGGGTTATCATCGTCGGGTAGACGCCGTCGGGTATTGTTGCGCGCATTGTGAACTCCTCTTTTCTCATGGTTTATATCCCGACATTTTTGGCAGCCAGAGCACAAGATCCGGGACGTACGTCAGCAGGAATAGCACACCGATAAATAGCACCAAGAAGGGTGCCATCTCTCTGATGACATCCTTCAATTTAGCTCCGCTTAACCCCGCAGTGACAAAGAGCAGCATGCCGAAGGGCGGTGTCGAGAGGCCAATCATCATGTTGAGCACGATCACGACACCAAAGTGGACAAGGTCGATGCCCATTGCCCTGATTACTGGAATGACCATCGGAATAAAGACGAGAGTAATTGCCATAGTATCGATAAACATGCCCAATATCAAAAAGGCAATGTTGACGATGAGGAGCATGACGTACTTGTTGGTCGTCATGCCCAAGAGAAGTTTGGCAACCGTGTCGGGTATGTGCTCAATCGCGACAATATAGGAAAAGGCGTACGCTGAGCCCACAAGGAATGAGAGCGTCCCGGTCGATTTTACTGTGTTTTTGAGCACTTCGAATAAATGCTTCCAGCCAAATGCGCGGTAAAAGAACACTGAAATCAAAAGAGCCCAGGCGGCAGCGAGCGCACCAGCCTCTGTGGGGGTAACGATGCCGGTGTAGATGCCCCCGAGCAGTATGCCAACCGTGAGCAGGGCTGGTATGGACTTGAGGAAGAGAACGATGAACTTCAAGATGGTGTACGCGTTGCCTCGCGGGAAATTCCGCTTTACCGAGATAATGGCGACATAGACCATCATGGTGAGTCCGAGGATAAGTCCTGGCACTACGCCGCCCATGAAGAGCGCACCAATGGATGCGCCGGAGAGCATGGAATAGAAGACCATTGGTATGGATGGCGGAATGATGGGGCCTTCTGTCGCCGACGCGGCGGTGACCGCACAGGTGAAACCCGGCGAGTAACCTGCGTCCATCATGGCTTTCATCTCCATATTGCCGGGACCTGAGGCATCGGCGATCGCCGATCCTGTCATTCCAGAAAAAATGATGGAATTGATGATATTTACTTGTGCCAGTGCTCCCCTTCGTCTTCCGACGAGAGCGCTTGCAAAATCGAATATGATATTGGTCACCTTGCTCGAGTTCATGATCTCAGCCATGAATATAAATAGTGGTACCGCGATGAGTACAAAGCTTGAGTTCATATTTGTCAGAAACATTGTCGCGACCATGTCTACCGTGGCG
>DYKH01000212.1 GCA_020722685.1 Caldithrix sp.
GTCGCAATCCAGTATTAGCCCTGGCTTTTCTTCCCACAGCGATTAGAATTTAGGCCGATAAAACAGACGCTTGCACTGGGTGCCGCGCTAAGGGGCAATTTGGAGGTCTTTAAAAGCATAGAGATTATCCCTTTTAATGGGTGAGAAATTTGGCTAATCTTAGCAGAATCTCGGTTGTATGTGAGCAGCGCTAACCTCGAGGGAGGCATGCCGACGCCCGGCCACGCATGGCTTGATTTACGCAGTCATAATAGCTAATCTTGGCATCATAAACAAGCAAAAATTTGCCTTTTTTGCAAATGCCGATCACACGACGATCACCTGATCTTCATCTTTCCAGCCTCGCTTGATGCCGAAGGATTCGATGTGCTTGGCGCACGAGTCGCACAGCTTGTAGATGCGCAGACTGTCCTTTTCCAAATCGACAAATTTGAGCGCCTCCTTTTTCATGCGAGCCAGTTGCTTCTTATCCAAGTCGCACTCGAATACGCTGTACTGAACGCGTAGGCCGAAATCCTTCAGCTTTTTGGCCAATTTGGTACGCTGCCGGTCGTCAATGATGTCATAAGAAACGAGGATGAGCATCGTCAGCCTCGGGCGCAAAAAGGTTTATAAGGCGTTAAGGTTTGAATGGTCTTGGCCATATTCCGCACTTGTCGTTTCATAATAGCTCTTAGGTTGATGGTCGGCTTTTTAGCATCCAGAGGCGCCCGCAACCGCTTTTCATAATGCTTGAAAAAGGTTTTCAACCCTTCGGCGGTAAGCCGAACGCCTTGGTCTTCCGTGTGCTGAAAATCTTTTTCCGTTAAAATGCCGTTATTGAAAAGAGCCAAGGTCATTCGATCCACGACAGAGTGGCGAAATTCTTCCACCAGGTCCAATGCAAGGGAGGGCCGGCCATAGACTTCGCCGTGTAGAAAGCCAATGTAGGGATCCAGACCGTGGGCAATGACCAAGGATAGAATTTCATTCGTCAATAGGATATAGCCAAAACTCAAAATGGAATTGACCGGGTCTTTGGGCGGCCGGCGCGAGCGCTCGGTAAAAGTCAGCTCTTTGCGAAACATTCCGCCAAAGGCTTTGAAATAATTGGCTGTGGCGATGCCCTCGGAGCCCATCAGGCTGTGCACGGTCTTTTGTTTGTCGATTTTTCTTAGAGTTTCCTCGATGACTTGCAGCTCGGAGGGAAACTGTTGCTCGGGATGGTTGCGCTGGTAGCGCAAGATCACCGCCTTTTGATTGCGCAGCTTGGCCTTGATGATGGTACGCGCCAAATTAACCGGAAAGGCGTCGTCCAAATGGCGCTCATATTGGGCCAGACGCAGAAAGACGTTTTTGGATTCCGTGGCCACCAATCGCCCTCGCAACTTGCCGTTCATGGTCAAAAAGGCTACGTCGATGCCTTCCTGCAGCAGCTCGTTCATCGCCTGAGTTGTTAATTGAATATTGCCGAATAGCAGCAAGCGGTCGATTTTGATGAGGGGAGCTTGCAGGATGTTTTCCCGCTCTTTGGTGATGACCAAGCTCTTGGAAGATAGGCGTACGACGGCGCCTTGTTCGATGACGTAGATTGTATTCATAACTGTTATTCTTGTTGTGGTGGCTGTAGCAGCGGCAGTGGCAGTGGCAGGACTGCCAGTGCTACTGCTACTGCTACTGCTCCTGCAACTGCTACTGTCTTTTCGGCAGAAACTTCTCCGGATGATCCGCCATGCCGCCGAGCATTTTGCCCACTTCTTCGTATCGTATGCTGAGTGAATTCTGAACGGCCTCGGTTATGTAGCGGCAATCGCGGGCAAAATCAAGCCAGACCATCGTCTCGCTCGCTTCACAATCCGCATCGGTAATCTTGGAAGTAAAATGCCTCGGGTAACGACGCTTACGATAGGCTTCCGCCAAATTGGTGCACACAGAGCGGGATGATCGTCTGATTTGGTCCGTCAACGAATAAGTTTCTTCCCTGGGAAAGGATTTGGAAAGATTGAATATCTCCATCGCCAGTGCGTAGGACATTTGGTAGACTTTTAGTTCTTTGAAGCTGCCGGTCATTGTTTCGCCCTTTCGCTTGATTGCCACGCCATTGAAAGTAGCAGTGGCAGTTGCAGTAGCAGTGGCAGTTGCAGTAGCAGTGGCAGTTGCAGTAGCAGTTAGTGCCGCTGCTCCTGCTCCAGCTACTGCTACTGCCACTGCCACTGCTCCTGCTACTGCTACTTGCTCACCTCATACTTCCCCATGCCAAAACTGGTATTCTTGCCGACGTGAATGTAATGCCCAAGCTGAATGAGAGGAAGAAAGGAGGCAATTTCACCGTCATAGCTAATGCGCCCGACAAAGCCGCCCAATTTCATCCGACGCTGCTGACGGTTGGAGTAGCGCTCCCAATCGTACCAAGAAAGATTTGTCGCGCCGACGCTAACGGACGACCGTGCATATTCAATGAGGGCGCCGTAATCCAAGCTCCACTCCTGGCCGCAATGCAGCCGTGCGAGGAGCGAGCCGCGCCGCAGCAAATTGCGGATCAGCAAATCGAAGGAAAGCTTCATCGTTAGATCATTCTTGTCGGTGATGCGCGTGGGAGTGACAAAGTGCAGAGTTACTTGCCGGCTATTCCAATCCTTCGTCTCTTCGCACAGTTCCGAAAACGTCCGCACGGTCACGTTGGCGCCGAGCATCTTGGTCACTGACGAATAAATCTCACCACCACTGAAGAGATCGGTCACCCGCTCCAATTGGTAGCGCCCGCGACCGCGGCCAATGCCGGTCCGGCCCAGCTCGTCAAAGGCGTACACGAAATAGGGCAGATAGTCGACGCCTTTGCCAATGAGAGTCAATTGAAAAGCAAGCGCCTCACCTGCGTGGATGATTTCCCGCTCGGCGATCGGCGGCAAGATCACAAAGGGATGCGGCAAGTTGGTAGCTTCGATTGGTCTTTCCGTTGGCGAGGAGCTTGATTGCGGCGTTTCAAAGATATAGGCATAGGCGCAGTGGTGTGGCAATTGGCAGTTCTCACAAAGGCGACCCTTGGGCATAACGCAGCAGACTTTTTTCATTACATGTCCAAAGCCGCCACGGAAGGCCGAGCCTTTGTATTCGGGTAGTTGAATTTGATCCTGCGCTGTGATATGGAAGGTGAAGGAAGCGAAGGAGAAGTGGAGATGCTGCAGAGAGGCGATCAAATCCGTCATGGCGAGTTTCCGTAGACAGTTTGCAGTGGTCGGTTAACCGTTTTAAAGAATTCTTCCCGGCGCTTTTGCCGGATACTGCAACCCCGGTGAACATAGACGCTGGTCTTGTGATAAGTCGGCGATCCGACTGCCTTTTCAATCTTAGCGGCGATGAACTCCATGCCCACGATTTCTTCTAAATTCTCGGGATCGTTCACTAAAACTCAATTCCCACGATACTCTTTTTGCCGGGTTCAATTTTGGCCAATTTGAGGGCGAAATAAACTTCGCAAATGCTCTTGCCAAAGCCAATGGAACAGGTCAAGCCCGAGGTCCGGTCCTCGTACATCTTCTGCATAGCGTGAAGTGCTTGCCGGTCAAGGCGGCCCCTAAATAAAAGGTCATCTCCAGCAGCAAAGATAATCGAGTTCTCCGGATGGTAGCCTTGAATCAGTTTACCTATTTCTGTAACCGCTTTCGTGACGGACTCGCTGAGCATTCTGAACTTGGCTTCATCACTTGATGATAGAAAATAATCCTCCAATATCGTTCCGGTATCATCGCCGTCAAGCCCAAAGTAGAACACCTCATTTGTATTGAGGTCGGAGCTTGATAGGACTTTGAGCGGTTTTGGCGATTGAACGTGCTTGCCGCCCGCCAATATCGGGTAAACGACATCCGTATAAAACTCGATAAATGGAAAAGACATCTTGATGGCCAGATCGGCTTTGAATCTTTCGACGCCGGTAAGAACTTTGGGCTTGTGCGTCGTGCTGTTGCGCAGATAGAGCATGAATTTTTTGAATTGATCAAAAAATTCGAAATCAAAATTCGCCGGGACTTTCTTTTCGACTTCTCGATGAATCAAATTGAGCAAAGTTCCAAACGTTTTCTCGTGTGCTTTAAGAGAGGAATACGTCGGCACAAACTTTTCCGCAAGAAGCTTGATGAGATCTTCAATGCTTGCCGCGATAGCGCTCGCGGCAATGCGATAAACGGCATTGTTGGGATTTTGGTCACCTTCCAGCTTCAACCGAATGGAATGCTCCAAGTTGTCTTCAAAGAATCTTTTGTCAACGGCTTGCTGATCGATGGCGACATACTTTTTCGTGTGTTCTTCGATCTCTTTTTTATAGCGCTTGATTTCGGTGAGGTTGAGGTGTACAACTTTGTCCAGATGGGTACTATCAGGTGCTTGGACATAGCAGGGATTCAGTGTATCCACAGGCAAGAATTCCCTTGATGATGTTGCGTGTGACAGCTTGATGGTATCAATCAGATACTGATCATGTAGATCGAGCACGTACGCGGCGATGGATAAAAGATTCTTGTAAAAAGTCGTGGAATTCGTTAGGTCCACGATTAAATGGGAACTTTTAGCGAGGCCGCGCACAATGATGGTGAGATGCTCGACAAAGCGCTTGATCGATTCTTCTTCCGAGGCAACTTCGATGATGCGCTCATTCAAAGCCTCGCGACTGAGGCCGTTGCTCTCGATATGTTGAATCCAATCCGTCGCCTTTTTCAATTTGTCAGATGATTCATTGGAATGGATCACAAAGATGTGCTTCAAAGGTTCTTGAAAAAGCTCTATAGCTTTACTGTTGGCCGCAACGATTGAGTTGGCGAATGTGAATGGGTTGGTGTTGCCGAGGATAATGAGGGCGCTCATGATTACTTTCGTTGAAGTTCTTTTGCTTTCTTTTCGGCGGACTTAATGATTTTTTTCGGAAGGGATGCGAGTAGGTCATCAGGGGCATCATATCCATGTACCTTGAGTACCCAAGGGAAGCGCGTGAGGTGTTCAAACTCGCTATATACACCGTTTGGTTTTTGTAATATAGGCTGCACAGGAACTGATGGAAGAGCAGGCACAATCGTCTGTAGTTCCGAACGAACGCATGCCGCATCTGTGATATCAACAATTATGAACCGCGCCAAACGTGCGAGGGTGGTCACAGTCTCGATCAAATCACGTTCATCGGGTTTCTTCCAGTCAAACAAAACAGGGACATAGTTTTGCGCCCGAAGTCCATCATGAATCTTATCAAGAACAGCCTTGCGCTCGGGTATAAAACGTCCCAAGATCAAAATGAGTTTTGACGTTGTGGCATTCAAGATATCGCGTATCTTATCGTTCTTCAGAAACAAATGAAGAATTTGAGCAAGCTCAAGATAATCGGTCGTAATAGTGTGCTCATCATGCTCTTTGCTTAAGATGAGGTTGATTTGGGTGGCGCCCTTTAGATTGAGGTTCCAAGCTGCAATACCAAAGATTTTGCACTTGTCAAGGATTGACTTTTCGAGGTTTGTTTCGATAAGAACAGCCTTAACGAGCGATGCACCAGTTAGGTTTGCGCCTATAAAATACGCGTTGCTCAAATCAGCTTCGGAAAGATCAGCTTCACTGAGATCCGTTCCATTGAGTTGCGCATTGTTTAGTTTTGCCTCACGAAGATGTGCTTTAGTTAGAATGGATTCATTATCGAAGAGCGCACCACAGAGCCTTGCTTTGTTCAAATTTGCCTTGTATAGATTTGCGTGACCGAGATTTGACGGACTAAGATCCGCTCCATATAGTTGTGCATTCCAGAGTCTTGCTGCGAAAAGGTCTGTATCGCGAAGAATCGCGTTGTTGAGTTTCACTTGGGTAAGATCAGCATTACTAAAGTTTGCTCCTACCAAGTCTCTTCCATCGAGGTCGGTTTCGCTAAGGTCGGGCATTACTTTGCGGTTGTCTTCTCGCCACTTGTTCCAAGCCTTTGCCCCCTGCATTAGAAATTTAAGGTGTTCACTATTTGCCATTTGGAACCAAGAGTAGATGTTTTTACCCGTTATTCATTGTGAACAATATTCCGGCTGGCTGCAAAAATTTGGCTGCTCAATGTGCCAGGCATGTTGGAGAGCACGTAATTATCGTATGGCTCAAGCAAACCGAGGTTGAGTTTCGGTTGACCTTTATGATAAATGACGAAGCAACATTTGAATTGGTCGACCGACTCGGCGTCCATAAATTGTTTGAGTCGTTTGAGGTCATCATCTGAAGTGGCACGATAAACCGTTATACCACTCTTACACTGGGCGCTCAAGCCATCGTAAGGAACAAGGTGCATGTACCTTAGGCCGTCCAAACGCTGCCGCTCCTTCTCAAACTTGTCGCGCGGAATGCGTAGCTCCCAGCGTCGAGGATCGAGTTTGTAAACCGCAAGATCGACTTCTTGCTCAATTCTTTTGGTGACGTAGCTTTTGATGTACTTAAAGATTACCCAAAAGCCGGCGATAATGCCGGCGCCTAATATGCCCGCAATGATGCTACCTATCCATTCCAAGAAACCAAGCTTCTGCTCCACAAGAGATGAACGTTGTTCAAACTCTTTTTCGTACAGTGTGAACTGATCCTTTTGGTGTGAAATCAGGCGATCTTCAACACTCTTTGCTTCTTCGGCAACGATAATACGAACGCGATCTTCACTTAGTGGTGTAGGTTTATTTGCTGTCTGCGCGAGAAGCATCGACGGCAAAAACCATAAGCCAATTAATGTGGCTTTCATTTTTTCCTCCGCTAAAAATCGATAACTCACTAATGCGGTTCTATTGGCGTCTGAGCAATCGGCTTCTTGCGATTGTCTTCATCACGGAACCAGTCTTGGTTCGGATAGCGAATGTGATGCACCGGCGGCCAGGCCCAAATGCGACGCAAATCCTTCAGCGTAACGGAACTCTTGTCGTCAGCAAACTTTTGGGTTTCGCGCGTCACATAGTCTATCACAGCTTCGCCATCATGAACACTTTGCTTAGCGTCACCGTGAATATAACGGGATTTGGGATCAATGACGGTCACGTTATTTAGCGTGATTCGGATGCTGCCCAAGCCGGCAGGTTTGGCATAACCGATTTTGTGTCGCATGGTAGGTTCCAGAGCCATAGCATAGAGCAAGAGTTGCAGCTCGTCCTCGCGCAGATTGTTGAAATGTCCCGAGAAAACGAACTCATTTTGCGCCGCTAACGGATGAATATGTTGGTTAAGCGCTATACCCGAAGTCTTGCTCTGTTTGATTTCTCTTTCGGTTATGATATTGTGAGCATGAAAATAGAACTTGCGGCCAGCCAGATGCTTTTGGGTTTCATCAAGATACCAAACGCTATGACGTGGTTTCGGCGTATCAAGAATCGGCGTGTAAATGGGTGTGTGGAACTTGGGATTTTGGCAAACAGCATCGGCAAAACCAACGTTTCCCGCCAAGAGGGTCTTTCCCTCAATCAAGCCGAACATGCGGCAAGCTGGGCAGAGGCTATTTTGCGAACGACAACGCCGGAATTTCTGCGGCAACTTGTCGCCGTAATGCACGTCATCGCGATAATCTTCATCAAAAAACCACCAACATCCGGGCGCAATGGTTTCGACCAAGCTACGAAACAAACCTTTTAATGAAGTTCCTGGAATGATTGGCTGGTTTTGGCGATTGCACAGAAATTGAACAGGCCCGCGAGTTTGTTTATCAGGAAGAAACAACGGTGCCTCTGTAACAATCGTACCTGTAAAAGAGCCGCTCAAGCCTTCAAACTTATTTTGCGGAGTGAATTCCTGGCGTTGCGGCTCTTTGCTCCAATCGCAACGCACAAAGTCATAAGGGTTCATGTTTCTTCCTCCAAACCGAGAAAACGCGTGAAAATTAGCACACCGTCCACATTATAAAATTCGCGCACCTTGAGCTTGACGCGCTGCGCATTTGCTGATACCGGATAACGCAACAAACGCGGAATGCGGAGCTCGGCAAAGACGATTTCATCGGGTCTTACTCCCAAATCTTCCAGATCTTCTTTTTTAACGCGACTGCCCCAGAGATAATATGAAGAATCTTGACAGGTGGCAGGTTCGCTTGCATATTGTTGCAGGTTGGCCGGCGGATTGGTACGGCCACAATAGACCACAT
>DYKH01000755.1 GCA_020722685.1 Caldithrix sp.
GCGCATCCAGACTGCCGAAGCGCCCCTGACTGGCTACATAGACGCGGCGGCGCAGGATTTCAGCCAGTTTGGGGACATCCCAGCGGATCTCAGCACGCAGAAGCTGGCGATAAAGTTCTCCTGTTTGCGCCAAAAAATAAGAGGCAAGTTCAATTGGCAAAAAGGCTTTCAAGAAGATATTGGCTTCGGCCCATTCCCCCAAACATGACAACAACGGAGCAAGTATCTCAAATTGTGCTTGTGCACCCCCTCCAAAAGAATTATCGCCATCCACCCCATCGAGCAGCACAAGGACCGATTCGAAGCCCAAATCTTCTTTGATGAAAGCCAGCAGCGCCTCGAACTGGGCAGGGCCAGACCACAGGTCCCCCGACGCATCTTCGAGATCGTGCTGCATTGTTCTGCATAAGTTCGTCACTGCTTCCGAACTTGCCGGTTCAGGAAGGCGGTAGGTGCGGTCTAAATATTCAGAGAGTGGCTGAAGGTCGCCTGTCTCGTCAAGGACGCTGAGCGCATATTCAAGGCTGACCGGCAAAGCGGCGCGCAAAAGCGACAAAAGATTCAGGCGGCGCGGCACCGAAAGCGACAGATACAAATCCGGCCAGTGGGCGCAGGCCAGGAACAAATCCGTGGCCGTCGCGCCGGCCAGCGCGGTCTGGTGCGCTTCGAGAGAGTTCAACTCGGCCAGGTTAGCAAAAAAAGGCAAATCATACGAAACAGGGAATTTTCGCCGCCGCCCTTCGCTCTTCCAGCAGGCGCGCAGCGTGTAAATACGCATGGCTGTCTTGCCGCCGCCGGGAGGCGCAAAAAGCGCCGCCGGAGCAGTTTCCCAGGCGACGCTGAACATGTCATGTCCCACCAGGTAATCAGAAATATGCGGATCGTTGGAGGATTCCAAATATTCAAAGGGGTTAAATACAAAACCCAGGCTGGAAAGCCCAATTTGTCCCTGAGTTTGAGTTCTCTGGGTGGTAGCCATTACATAAACATCTCTCCTTGTAGATTAGAGACATACTATACTATCTCTGCCTTATTGTGCAATTTCAAGGCTCTTTCGAGATTCTCACAACAATCTCACCAAGCGTTCTCCAAGCGCACAACCCCCTTGCCACGCTCCGAAACGATATATACCGGCTGTTTGGGATTCGGCTCCAGTGCCTGGCGCAGCCGCCAGAGAGCAGTATCCATGACACCTTCTACCGTGTCGGGTAATTCCCAACCAGGGTCACTGTTGACGCGCGGCTGACGTTCCA
>DYKH01000756.1 GCA_020722685.1 Caldithrix sp.
TTCATGGTTTCTCGCTATCACTATGCCAATATTATACAACACACATAGCCTTGCGGATTTCCAATTCCCAATCTGGCAGGTTGACTAGCGAAGCTGTGTCGAAACCCTGCCCTGGGAGGATGGTTCGACAAGCTCACCACAAGGTTTCTCTTTGTCGAGCCATGCGTCCACGCCGTCCTGGGTCAGGCGGGCGTAGAGTGCGCGGACGGGGTCACGGTCCGTGTCCCACAAGGGGATGAGATGGACGTGGCAGAGGCTTGTCCTGAGCCTGTCGAAGGGAAGACTTTGAGGGGGCGGGGAGACATAAGGATGAATTAGGAAGGATGAAGGATGAAAAAAAACGACGCGACCATTATGGTGCGTCGTTTCATATTTCAGGCATGAGCGTGTGCGTAGGATTTGTTCAATACACGGATGACTGTCTGCGGCAATTCGACGGGAATAAAATAATCCGCAGGGAAGAGATAGTCTTCGCCGCTTTCGTCAATGATGCGCATGTCGCCATCAGTCTGTGCGTCTTTGTCAGGAAGTACGCGATAAATCTTGTGCAACTCCAGCGAAGCAGGATACTCGCTGTTGTCCACGCAGATTGCAAAACGAGGGGTGGATTTTGTAGTTGTCATATTTTTTATTCCAAATAACCTTTGCGCTTAAACTCTTTTCGTCCGTTGCCATGCGCTTCGTACCAGTGAATTTCGGCTTTGCGGATACGTCCATTACGGAGTTGGATGAGGGCAAGCCCTTTCATCTTTCTCCAGCGACCATCGCCATACAGTTTTCGGAGCCGCGGCAGGTCACGGATGGAATTGCCGATGGCAATCACTTCTTCATTGGTGATTTCGCTGATGATCGAGAAGGATGCCATCCCATTTGTCTCCTGTCAAATTATACACGCTTGCGCACAGCCTTGCGAATTTCCAATTCCCAATTATGGCCTGGGAGGATGGTTCGGCATTTCGACAGGCTCAATGCGGCGCTTCGCTCACCACAAGGTTTTTCTTTGTCGAGCCATGTGTCCACGCCATCTTTGGTGAGGCGGGACCTGCGGGAGTGCGCGCACGGGGTCACGGTCCGCGTGGGCGTGGCATAAAAACACTTTCAAGGGTCGCTTTGCTTCAGTCATATCCGTCCCGTCTTTGGTGACAAAAGAAGTGAAAAACGACGCGCCTTCATCGGGACGCGTCGTTTTGGTTAGGCTACCTGATAGGTCTGTCCCAGCAAAAGGAAACCAGCGACATCTTCGTTCGCCA
>DYKH01000757.1 GCA_020722685.1 Caldithrix sp.
ATTATCCTGCAAGCACGAACCGATCACACCGGGTTGCATTTCATCTACCGTCAAAAGGCTGGCTAAGTGCCCCTTCACTCGGCACCACACTCGCGGTATAACTTTATACTATTTGAATGGGGACATTAGCCATGGGAAATCAACTCGAATTGCTCGAAGCCGAAGCTATGAAACTCACCGCCGGTGAACGCGCAGCTTTCGCGCAGTTGTTGCTCGCCAGTCTCGACGAAGATGCCGAGATTGAGGAAGCGTGGGCCGCCGAAACCGAGCGCAGAATTATTGACATCAAAAGTGGGGCGGTACAGGTCGTTCCGATTGCTGACGCTGCCAGCTGCTAAACTCGCCACATTTCACCTACCATTTTTCGTCAAGGAGCATTTCGATTCTTCTTCTTTTTACGCGAAGAGTTACGTATGCATGTTCATGTCACCCATACAGATGGTGAGGCCAAGTTCTGGCTAGAGCCGAATGTTGAATTGGCGTTGAATCAAGGGCTTTCTCATAAGCAGATCAATGATGCGTTGGCTTTGGTTCATGCTCATCACGAGGAGATCATCAATGCCTGGCATAGCCACTTCGGAAATTGAAGTTTCGTTGGTATCGAACAAGGGCTTCTGGCTGCTCCTGGACAGCGACGAGCTTTTTGTTTCATATGCTGAGTTCCCGTGGTTCAAACAAGCCACTGTTGAGCAAATCACCACGATTGAGCGGCAATCTTCTACTCATCTTTATTGGCCCTTGCTTGATGTTGACCTGGCAGTTGAATCTATCCGCAATCCAGCTTCGTTCCCACTAGTCGCCAAGCCAAACCCGTCATTCCGGCGGACGCGCTGAAGCACTCCGTTGAATTCAGACGTTAGTCTTTCAAGGGACACTTTCATCATGTCGAAATACCGGCAAGTTGCGGTTCTTGCTGCCAGGCGCGCTCAATCGGACGTCCCTGAGCTACGTTATGTGTAAATTGCATTACGTAGGCCGAGGTGTTCTACAAACGGTTTGAAATCTTTATCTGAAAACAGCAGGGGGAGGTGATGTTCAATGCAAAACGATGCAATTATTACATCGGCAGTCTTTCTGATGGTAATTCCCTTTTTGCGTAGCTTGCGAAAATTATCCGCGCTCTGCACTGCCATTTTTGTACCAAGCAATTCGAAGATTTTTAGCGCGCTGGAGACCATCTCGACGCCAAAGATGATCTGAATCTGCAACAATGTGACTACGACGCACTGCACACTGGAAATCCTCA
>DYKH01000758.1 GCA_020722685.1 Caldithrix sp.
CCTCCTGGCCGGGATGGTCAGTACGGCGCGCTTTGGGGTGGAGGCTGCACCGCAGATGGTCGGTGCTAACCATCCGGTCATAAGTGAGTTTAGGACTAGAGGGGCTAGTGATCAACTTGGCGACGAATTCATAGAAATTTATAATCCTGGACCCGGGACTGTGAATCTGGACGGGTGGAAATTAAGAAAATCTAGTGGCTGTGGATCAACCCCTGCTGATTTAGTAACCTTGGATGCAGTAAATTTAGACCCAGGTCAATATTATCTGGTAGCAAACAGCACTGATTATTCTGGTTCGGTTCCTGCTGACCAGACTATGACAGTTAATATTGCTGATGATGGGGGGATAGCTCTTGTGGATAATACTGGGGTTGTAGTGGATAAAGTCGGAATGTGTGCAGGCACATTGTATGTTGAAGGAACGAATCTTGATAAATTGACCGGGTCTTTAGAGCAAAGTTACGAGCGCGATCTTGGCAGTTCTTATGGAAGTTGTGTTGACACGGATAACAATCGTACAGACTTTAGCCTGATTAGTCCAAGTGACCCGCAGAACTCATCCACTACCCTTCCGACACCATGTTACGATCCGGGGATTGAAGTAATCATCAGTGAAGTCGCCTGGGGAGGGACACAAGCGAATTTCAGGGACGAATGGATCGAACTCTATAACCCTGGAACATCCGATATCCAGTTGGATGGTTGGTATCTTGTAGCCAGCACAACCGCGGGAAAAGATACCTTATACATCAATTTGAGCGGCACGATTGTTGCCGGTGGGTATTACCTTTTGGAAAGGGGGCGCGCGGCGGTGGTCAATGATGTTGGGGGCGTTGTGTACAATGGCCTAAACGAGTTGCCCGATGCGGACGCAAGCCTTTATTTGTATAAGTCCGACGGGACGCTTGTTGATTCGGCTAATGGCGATGGCGGAGCCTGGCCTGCCGGTGAAAACAGCGGAAATTTCGGCGCTATGGATCGCATCGGCCCGCCTTTTAATGCAGACGCCGATGGAGAATGGGCTACCAACGATGGAACGGTCAAAAACGGGACCGACGCCGCCGGGAATCCAATTTATGGCACACCCAACCACACCCTGGTTCCCACGCCAACCATATCGCCCACAGCTTTGCCGCCGACTAAGACTCAGACACTTCCACCTAGCCTGACTCCCACCCCCTCCAACACCCCCAAGCCGGTTGCCTCGCTCAAGGTCATCATCAGCGAAGTGGCCTGGGGCGGCA
>DYKH01000759.1 GCA_020722685.1 Caldithrix sp.
TAGAACCGCTTATTCTCAATTATGAGAAGAAGTACAAAGTACTGACGCCCTACTTTTACAAACTCTATCGTGCCGGAAGACTGGAAGAGCATTGGGATTTCATCGATTGGGCCGGACTTTACGATATCAAATTACATCGTGAAAAAGTCTACCGAGAACTGCTTGCCGAGTCTTTACGCAGTCTGCCATTAAAGGAAAAGCTGTCCGAGGAGACTCTTTTGGCTGAAGTCGAAGCGGCATGAAAGAGAAATTAGCTTCGGTCAAGGCTTACGAAGAGTTTGTTGGTTCGATCCAACAGCCCTTCCCTGCCATAAAAGTCTCGACTCTTGTCCTCATAAGGCAAGGACGAACAACCGCTATGTTGGCAGGCGAGTTGTTGTTTGATCGAGATATTCGACTTTTCGTTCGCGAGCGTATCGACTTTGCCCGCGAAAGCATTCTCGGTTATGGATATGAGGTTTGGCAAGGTGCTGACAAGCTTTACTGGTATGACTCTCAAGATCATCCAGAGGACCCTGCCTTAGCCGGCACCAGACCTCACCACAAGCATACTCCTCCCGATGTAAAACATCATCGCATTCCCGCGCCAAATCTTTCCTTCGATCAACCCAACTTGCCGTTTCTCATTCAAGAAATCATTGACAACCTTCTTTCTTGAGAATTCGTTCGTCTCTCCTCAATCGGTAGCTTTCACATACATGCACCTGCAATTAAAGCGGAACCGATTCCGAATTACTTTTCATTCACCACATCCCCCAGCGGATGTCCGCTCATCTCGTTCTCTTTCAGTGTGACCGGCAAAGCATTCTTGGCCATGTAGACGGCGGCTTTTTGCGTGCCGGCGCCGGTGTCGCGAATGGTGTTGTTCTCCAGTACCACGTCCTTGGCCGGACTCTTGAACGCAAAGCCATAGCCGCCGTTCTTCGTACCGTTGTTCTCCACCACATTGTTGCGGAAAATGCTGCCGTGTGGGGCATTCTTGGCTTTCTCGTTGCGCAGGTTCACTCCGTCGAGGGCGTTGGCATAGATGTGATTGTTCTCGAATACAATGTCTGTGTCCTTGTGGCCCGTACAAATGCCGTGCCTGCCGTTGTGGTGAAGCTTGTTGTTTTTCACCAAACCGTTTCGTACTCGCCAGCAGACAAACAAGCCATCGGATTGATTGTCGTGACTGTTGTTTCCCTCTATAACCGTGTTGGGTGAGCCGGTGCCGGGATGCAAACCGGTGTTCGTGCAGCCGTACA
>DYKH01000040.1:0-22378 GCA_020722685.1 Caldithrix sp.
AACAAACTCGATTCGGGAAAAATCAAAAAAGGCCGCTCCCAAGTTGAAATGAAATTTGATTTTGCCGGAGTCATA
Organism: Caldithrix sp.; assembly: GCA_020722685.1. The sequence continues at coordinate 76 of DYKH01000040.1, forward strand.
AAAATAGAGGAAATCATCCTCTGTCAGGCGCCTAATGCCCAACCATTTCCCCTTTTCAAGAGCGCCAAGCCAGATCCTGCATCCTCATTCATGATGTCCCAATTGTTGCTGCCCACGCTGTCACGCCAGGCAATGCCGAGCGTGTCGCTCGTCGCGCCGGAAAAATCCGGCATGGGAAACGCCGAGTGCATGTTGTCATCTTTGCTCAAGCGCAGCGCCTCGCTCCACGTCCGGCCGCCATCGAGCGAGCGGCTGTACATCACCTCGGAATATGATTTGGATTGCGTCTCGCCGTCCATCCAACAGGCGTGCAAACGCTGCCTGCGGTCTGTGGTGAGCTGGCTAAAGGTGATGCGATAACGCACGCTTTTGGAAATGCGCAGCGTATCCGACCAGGTTTGTGTGAGCGCATCCCACCGCGCATAGAACAAACCATTCGGCGCGCGGCTCGACCAGATCGTGTGCATGTTGCCGGCGAGATCAATGTCCGCGCTGATGGTGCTGTTGCCGCCGGTTTTAGTGGCCGGCGTGAACAGCGTCGGCGCTGGCGCGTTCCAGATCGCGCCATGGTCGCTCGAACCTACGTAATAATTGGTGTTGTTCTCTTTGTAAAAAATTAGCACTGTGCCATTGCCGGTCACGACCATGTTGTTTGCCACCGCGCCGGTAGCGGAGGCATTGGCGTTGGATTTCGCCACGGCAGTGGGCGTAGCCCAATGGGGATTGATACCATGCTGCGCCAATGCCGATAACGCCACACTCAAACTGAGAGCAAGAATGGTTGTTGATTTCATGGATGAATTCCTTGTTGACAAAAAACCCGTAAGTTCTTCCGTTTTTGCAGGTGATTATTCTCTGTGTTGCATTTGATCAGCAGCGCCTTGCGGGTTTGCACAATCTGCCCGGCCGCCAGTCGCATGAGGTAAACACCGCCCAGCAGGTTGGCCGCACCGAAACGCACAGTGTGCTCGCCGGCTTTCGTTTCGCCCGCCAACGAGGGAAAGATGCCGTCTAACATTGAAACAAATGCCTGCCTGGCTTAGCTTGGCCAAGCCATCAGTAGAGCAAAGGCATGGTCCCCCAAAAAGAACGTGGCGGGGTGTTTTCCCCCGCCACGTCTTAGGTGCGGGTTTGCGAGCAGATTCCATTTCCCGTAAGCCCTTCAGGGCTTAGAGAAGCCTAAAATTTATGCATTATTTGAGCATCAGCATGCGACGAGTCTGGGCAAAACTTTCGCCATTCGCCTTGGCTTCCAAGCGATACAAGTAGATGCCGCTTGCCATCTTGAAGCCCTGCTGATTGGTTCCATCCCAAGTGACCGAGTAACTACCAGCTTGGTGCGAGCCCTGGATAAGGGTTTTTACTTCTTCACCAATGAGGTTGTACACCTTCAATTGAATCGCTGCCGTTTTGGGCAAAGAGAACTGTATCTCAGTGCTCGGATTGAACGGATTGGGATAGTTTTGCTCCAAGGCAAATTCGACAGGAAGCGTTGCACTCGCATCGATGCCGGTGGATTGATCACCTAAAGAGATGTTGGCATTGTAGACACTCTCCGTTGCGCCCACGGTAACGCTGCCCGAGGTTTCGGCATAGGAGCCGTCCGTGTAGCCGGCAACGGATGCGGTCAGCTTATACGATCCGGCCGGCACGCCGCTCATCTCATAGCTGCCATCGGCGGTGCTTAGCGCCGTGGCGACGATCTGATCTTCTTCCTCAGCGACCACCAAAGCGCCCTCGACCGGCTCGCCTTGCGGACTGGTGATAAGGCCGCTGATCAGGTAGGCGCCCTCTTCTTGCGGTACCAGACCAAAATCGATGCCGCCGGTCACTTGGCCGTCAGTCACGCTCACCGGAGTAGCCTTATACCACCGGCGGGCGTCGTTGTAGAATTCACCTTTGTAACCGGTGGCCCAGCAAACCACCACGTAAATGCCGCGGCGCAGTCCGCCAATTTCGTAGGTTCCATCCGGGCCGCTGACCGCTTGCTTGGGACGGGCGAAGGTCAACGGCATGGCTGTAAGAACGGCGCCCTCGATGGGCAAGCCGGTGGAATCGTCCAGCACCAGACCGGCAATTCCGCCCTGCAACGGCTCGATCTTGGTAAGAGCAAAGTCAACGCCTTCGACGACGTTGGGCGCCGTCACTTCGATGGGAGTGGCCTCCCTGCGCGAGTCGACATTGAGATACCATTGCCCGTGGTAGCCTTTGGCTACGGCGTATGCGAGGTAGGTGCCGCTGGGCAGACCGTCAATGACGTACTGGCCGGTTTCATCCGTCTTGGCAAACTTTTTCAAGTGGCTGCCCCTTCGCACCACTGTCACCAGAGCTTTTTCAATCGGTGCGCTCGATGCGTTGTCGGTAACGGTTCCTTTTATCGTCGCACCCGGTGTCAGTGTGAAATCGATCCCTGTCGTAGTTTCGGAATTGGTGACCGTCACCAGAGTAGCATTCCTAAGCGAGTCCGCTTCTTGCCAAAATTCGGGCATATAGTCCGGGGCGTGCGCTTCGACAATATACTCACCGGCAGGCAAAGCAGTCAAAGAGTAATTGCCTTCTGCGTTGGTGAGCGCATGAAAGTGGCGGCGCTCATGTTTCTTTTCCAAGAACGCATTGACTTTGGCGCCGGCGACGGGCTGGCCCGTGGTTTGATCCACAACCTTGCCGGAGATGCCGCCAAGCGGAGAGAGGGCGAAATCAATGACCGTATGCTCATCCGCTTTCACTTGAACCGGAGTTGCGGATGCTGGGTTGTCGGCATTCTCGAACCATTCGCTCTCAAAGCCCTCGGCCTTGGCAAAGACCAGGTAGTATCCTGGGGCTAATGAGATTGCGTATTCGCCTTTCTCATTGGTTTTTGTCATACCGAGGCAATGAAATGGTCGAACAAGCGGATTTGATAGTAAGGTATGAACCGCGATGGTCGCCCCTACGATGGGTGAGCCATCGGCCTCATTGGTGACCACGCCTTTGATGGCGCTGGTGGAGGCGAGGGAAAAATTAATATCCGGCGTATCGTTCGGCTCAGTTACCTTAACCAAAGTGGCATCGAGAGGGTTCTTCACATCATTGTAGAATTCGCCGACATAACCCGCCGCGTTGGCATGAACAATATAATTTCCGGTAACTAAACCGTCCAGCTTGTAAGTGCCGTCCTCGGCAGTCAAGGTGTGCATCTTGACCAGCGGATTGACCGAGAGAAACGTCTCCACATGCGCGCCTGCCAGCGGCTCACCGGAGGCATCGGCCACCACCTTGCCGGAGATGCTGCCGCCTTCGCTAAGGGCAAAATTGATACCCGTAATGCTATCGCCTTCGGCAACCTTGACGGGGTCCGCTTGGAAAAGGCCGCGGGCGTCGTCATAATACTCAGCGATAAAGCCGCTCGCCTCCGCGCGCACGAGATAGAATCCGGGGATCAGCTTCTTGACCACATAGATGCCATTTTCGTCCGTCTTTGCTTGCCGATGCCAAAAGGGTATGCCCAGACGGGTGACCGTCACATTGGCTTCGCTGAGGGCAGAGCCCGCCTCGTCGGTCACTTTGCCGGCAATAGCACCATTAGGGGGTGGGCTGACCACTACATGCGCATCGCCACGGTAGACTTGATTGTCAATTTCAACCAAAGCGATCACCTGGCCATCGCCGATGAGCGGCCCGGCGATAAAGTTGCCTTGGCGATCGATCAAGCCAAGATGCTTGGGCTCTACCATCCAGCGTATGCTTTGAAAACGTAGAGTGACGCCAGCCGGACTAAGAGCGACGGCTTCAAAGTGCTGCTTGCCCAGTGGCGGTACGACCGCTTCCTCCGGGATAACCAAGATCCGTATTCCCGACTCAACTTGATTGCCAATGATTACCTTGATGCTGGCCGTATAGATTTGCCCATCTATCTTGGCCGATACGATGATTTCGCCTTTACCTTGAACTCGCCCGGCGATAAAATAGCCGTCTTCGGTAATGATACCCAAATCCTCGGGCACAACTTTCCAGTCGTATTTGTCAACGATGACCGGGGTATTGGACTCGCTAAAAAGCTGAGCCTCGCATTTTAATCCAGCTCCCGGCTCCAAAACGGCCTCTTGCGGGCGAACGAGAATGGTGTTGCCGTAGCTTGCGCCTACTGCCACAAGCGATGTCAGCAAAACCATGAGCAACAAAACGTGTTTTGATCTAAGCATGGTAATTCTCCTTTTTCTTCAGCAAATTCAGATGCAATCTCTCCCACCTCGGTATGATGTGCAAGCGAGTTTGCTGTTGTTTATTCATATTTAGAGTTGACTTTGAGTCAGCAAAGTCATACCTTTTATCGTCGCAAACGAACGAGACGATAAACTGAATTGGCCATTTCCCTACCACACTTCATTCTCGATTGAGTACGTGTGTTTGCAGATATGCCCCGACGGAGCTCGAATGGTTATCGTCGGCCAGATGACATGAACCATTTCAAGCTCTATGGCGGGGCATACTTTTTTCGACATTCATCGTTCCAATTCATCACCTCCTTTGTCTCATTATTCTAACGACCGACTACTTTGGGGATCGATCCCATCCGGCCAACACGGATGCCGCAAACTTCGCCGGGAGTCCTTTTATCAGCGCTCAGCTTTGACCTTGTCAACAAGGGCCAATCCAATCTTGACATATTCATAAGCGAGATCTCGATTTCCATCGGCGAGGCTTTCCTGAGCACGGGTGAGCATTTGCTGTGCTGCTTCGACTCTATCCAGATTCTCCTCGCTCAAATCCGCCAGCGAGTCAAGCTGAGTTAGCTTTTCTGTGAGTCGGTCGATGCCGTCAGCAAGAGTCCGTTCGTTGACATCTTTTGCGGGCGGCAAGGTCGATTGTACCGCTGCGACGAAGCGGTTGCCCGCCAAGACGGCCTCCAACGCTAACCGAATCCGTCCACGCGCCAGGTAGCGCTCCGCATCGTTTGCACTCATCTCTGCGGCTCGCAATAAGGATTTTGTTTTTTCCGAAGCAGCCAAGTTTTGCTCGCTTCTTAATTTTTCGATGTCTGATTGCAAACGCGAGAGTTCTTTTTCGGCTCGTTCCTGATAGGTCGTTTGCGGGCTTCCCCATAGGCGGCTGATTAGGTTGCGCGCCAACTCCACCTTTACCAAAGCCAGCTCGAAATTTTCCCGCTCGACTGCCTCTTGCGCCTGATTTTGCAATCGTGTCGCTCTTTCCAGAATGAACACACTTCGCCGATCTCCAGCTTGACCATCTCTATCTCGCGCTGCCTCGAGCATATCGTTCAGCAGTTCGATTTCTTCGATGGCCAGCTCGCGGCTCGATGCTTCTCTTCCTTCACAGATATCGATCGCGCGTAGAAGCAAACGAGTCGTATTGTAATAGAGATTAAGGGCCAGTCGGAGGTCGCCTCGGTTTAGCAATTGCTCGAGGCCGCGCGCCTGTTTTCTTGCTTGCATGACAAGCTTGCCGGCGCTTTGGTTCTGGCAAGTGGAAACAGCCTGGCCGGCTCTCTGCAAAAGTTCTTCAAAACGCCGGCGTTCACTGAGTAGGCGATCCTGTAGATTGCCCTCCGGAGTATCGACCAAATTCAAACATCGTTCCGCCAAAAACTTGGCCACCCGAAAATGCTCCACAGCTTTGCGAAAATTGCTGGCGCGCGCAGCCCGTTTTGCTGTCTCCACGTTCTCTTTCGCTTGCCGCAAAAGCCGTTCGGCTTGTTTTTCGCCGCTGCCGGGCAGCAACAGCTCTGCTCGCCTGACAAGTTCATCCACTTGCTCACGAATCCGGTTCATGGGGGTTTGGGATAAGAAGTTAATCGCTCGCTCCACCAATCCTAAAGCCACCGTTATTTGGGCGCTGGCTTGAACGATGCGGCGGTTGGCCAATAAAGCCGCTGCCTCGTTGCGCAGGCCCACGGCCTGTCGGAGCAGCTCCTCAGCTTTTTGGTCCGGGAAGAGTCTGATCAAATCCTTAGCAATTCCAATCTGCTGATCCAATTTCCGCAGCATGCCTTCACCGCTTGCTTGCCCTCCCTGAGCAAATAGACAGTCGCCGGCGATCAGTAGCAGCGCTGCGAGTAATAGGGCTTTCTTCATCACGTGATTCTCTTTCGTCTTGAGCTCCCAATAATTGCGGGGTCGGAAGTGCAACCGACATGCCAGGTAAAAGGTAGGAATTCTGAGGGAAGACAGCAACTATATTTTCAAAGGATTAAAATCGCTTACATGTAAGCCATTTCTCGTAGGTTCTCGAATGCTGTACCCAAAAGTACAGGGGAATGAACTGAAAAGTACAGGAGAAGCTTGACGGTGGGAAAAGGAATGGGGGATAACCAATAGAAACTAAAAGAGGCGCGCAAACGATCTGCACGCCTCTGCTGCGAGGGGTTGAAGATGCAATGACTTTAGCTGCTCAATGATGCCCTGCCTGGTTGCTTGAATGAACCCCCACTGCGAAAATCATAAAGCCGCTCGTTAGTTGCTTCGGCTTGCAAGCAGTGTTTCTAACTTTTTGATCTCATCGTCTCGCTCGGTGATTTTTTTTCGCAGAAGATCTTTCATCTGTTGGTAGGCTTGCATCTGTTTCTCCAGTTCTTGGATGCGGGCTTGTATCTTCGTTTCCATGTTTGCTTCCACGGAAAATGCCGACCCTTTGGCGCTGTCGGATTCCACGCGGAAAGAAGCCTGTTCGCTCACGGGGGAATAAGAAAGTTCATTCTCGGCAGCAGAGCCTTCTTTTTCAAAGGCCCATGACAATCCGGCCCGTGCGCTGACGTATCGATCCGGCGCATTATTGTTAGCCCCTTCAAAATCGTCGCCGGAGGTGAAGTGATAAGCCCCACTGACGGAAAATCGGAGAGCGTTTGATAGCTTGAGTCTAAGTCCGCCACCGGCCGAGCCTTCCCCATCCCAATAGCTCGGCCCGTCGGCAACAGAGAAGCTTAGTGCTCCGGCGCCCATTTGTACGAAGGGCGAGAGAATAGAGAACGGCATTAATTCGAAGCCTGCAACCAATCCTCCCCGCAAAAAGTCAGTAGTAAACCTTTGCTCGACAGGGCCAAAACTCTGTTTGGCAAAGCCGCCCCTCAGGCCGGCGTAAAAATGATTGCTAAACCACTTGTGTAGGAACAAATCGTAGCTCAAGCCCCACTGGGAAGCTATGTTGTCGGTTTCGAAATTCATCATGCCGCCGGCAAAACCGACTTCGATATTACTGCTTGTCTGACCCCAACCCAACGCCGGGTATGCCGTCATCAGCAAAATCCCTAGCCAGAAAGTGCGTCTCATCGCCTTCCTCCAAAGTCATAACCGTGGTTGCCATTTTTTCGGACGAGGGCGTCACCTGTTTTATTTTGTCGCCGTCCGAGCTTTCACCAGCAAAGTGTGTACCAAAACCGCAAACCGCCAAGAGGCAAAATGTGGCTTCTTTCAAGGCTAAATAAACCGGCCTTGCCTGCCGGATTGTCCAGTTGAGTGGCCAAATGCTCACGAGGACACGAACGAGTGTGTATTTTGCAAAAAAGTGTTGCCAAAAATGGACACAGAAAAAACTGCTCTGGTAGCAAATACGGGAATGACGAAAGGTTTGCATTGGAAAAGTGGCGGAAGAAGAGGAATCTTGTTAGTCGGAAACGAGACCTTACGCTTTGAGCAAGGATATGGTCATTTGCTCACGGTGCGGAGGGAAGGAGCGAAGTCTATGCGAAAAAGTTCTTCAGTGCGGTAAAGACTTCCTCTTTGGAACCTGCAATGGTGTGGCAAGGCGGCAGTGATGCCAAGAAGCGCTTGCCATAGTTTTTGCGGACGATACGGTTGTCGAACACAATGACGGAGCCGCGATCGGTCTTGCGGCGGATGAGCCGACCAAAGCCCTGCTTGAATTTGAGAACCGCCAAAGGTACGGCATAGTCCATGAAAGCGTTGCCGCCCCTCTTTTCCACCGCCTCATAGCGCGCCTCGATAACCGGCTCGTTTGGGACTTTGAAGGGCAGCTTGGTGATGATGACCGATTCGAGCGCATCGCCTTCCACGTCCACTCCTTCCCAGAAACTATCGGTGGCAAAAAGCACCGAGGTCTTGTCCCGGCGAAAACGGGCCAGCAGTTCATGCCGGTTTTCTGTGCCTTGCTTGAGCGCGGCGATGCCGATCATTCGCAAAGACTCGGCAAGCTGGTTGTAGATCATGTTGAGCAGACCGTAGGAAGTAAAAAGAACAAAGGCGCGGCCTTCGGAAATGGTCAGCGCTTTAAAGACCAATTTGCCAAGCTCGGCGGCAAAGGCGGAATGGCTTGGCTCGGGAATGTCTAAGGGAATGCCGATAATGGCCTGCTTCTCGTAGTCAAACGGCGCCGGCAAAACCAGCTCGATGCGGCGCTCCTTGGGCAGCTTTTGCAGGCCTATTCTTTCGGCAAGAAAGTCGAATTTTTTTTCCACCGTCAAGGTGGCCGAAGTCATCACTACGGTGCCATAGGAATCATAGACGGCCTCTTTCATCATGTCGCTGATGTCCAGCGGCGAGCTGAGGAAGCGCACGACGTTGCGTCCGCGCCAGCCGGGACGCACTTCCAGCCAGCGGATGTGATCGTCATCGTGGTTAAAGAACACATCGGCGATCACCTCAGCGGCAGCGATGAGCCGGTCAGCCTGAGCTTTCACCTCGATGAGCAGAGAGGTCCAATCTTCTTTGGCTTCCTTTTGCGCCCGTGCTGCCAGCTCGATCAGGAGGGAGAGATCATGCGCGCAAAGCTTCAATGCCTGCACATAGTCCCGTACGGCTTCCTCTACCGGGGTATTGGCAAACAGCCTTTCCTTGACCGGCGGCAACAGTCTAAGCTTGATTTCCTGACTGCCGCTGTCCGGCGCATGAGATTTGATGAGATCATAGACCATGTCCATGGTCTGGTGCGTCAAATCTACCAGCGCATTGATGCTGGGCACAAGCCGCAGGTCGATTTCGTTCTCAATCTTACGGCTCAACTCTTCGGGGATGACGCCCTTTTTGCGACTGAGCCGATGGCGCAGGCCGTGCAGATGCCCCTTGAGCATGGCTTTTTGTTCCCGGTGCAGGCGGCTAAGAATGCGCACGATTCCTGCCCGGGTGATGCGATTACCGAAATAGTGCGTCGCCACGTCTTCCAAATGCTGCGCTTCATCGAAGATGATGCGCTCGTAAGGGGGCAAAACCCCACCCTCGCTCCGGGTGCCGATTTCGTGCCGCAGGGCCAGGTCGGCAAATAATAGGTGATGATTGGCCACCAGAATGTCCGCGCGGGCCGCTCGCCGGCGGGCTTTATTGACAAAGCATTCGCGAAAATGAATGCACTTGCTGCGCGTGCAAGTGTCGCTTTCGGCAGCGATTTTTTCCCACACCTCATCTCGGGGAATGTGGGCCAAGTCGGCCTTGCTGCCGTCGCGGGAGTTTCTCGCCCAGCCGATCAGACTTTTCAGTTCTTCCCGTTCCTCGTCATCGGACTGCAAATCGAATTCCGATTCCAGCTCATCGACTTTGCGCAAGCAGACGTAATTGCCGCGGCCCTTGACTAACACCGCCTCGAATTTGACGCCCAGCGCCTTTTGCAGCAGCGGAATGTCTTTTTTGATCAACTGTTCCTGCAAATTGATGGTATGGGTAGAGACGACCACCCGTTGTTTGTTTTGCAGGCACCAATAAATGGCGGGCAGAAGGTAGGCCATGGTTTTGCCGGTGCCGGTGCCGGCTTCGATGGTGGCGACTTTTTCTTCGTTGAAGGCATGGCAAACAGCGTCAATCATTTCCATCTGTTGCGGACGATCTTCATAACCTTTGAGGTGTTTGGGGAGAGGACCGCTTGGTCGCAGGATGCTTTTTATTGCCTCAGTATTAAGGGGAAGAATTTCCTTCTTTTCAAACGGCTCGACAACGACGTAGATATTGTCCGCAGGGTTATTGACGATATAGAAAGCGACGCGATAAGCGTCGAGCTGGGTGGCAATGGCGAGGTCGGCTTCCGAGGGAGTCAGATCTCCCGTGGGATGATTGTGGATGACCACATCGGCTTCCCGTGCAACTTCCATGACCGCAGGCACGGCCATTTGGTTGCCCCGGGCAACGACATCGACTTGGTGCGCGATCAGATCTTCTTCTGTGTAGCCCACGAAAAAGACCTCGTTGCCGCCTGCTTCGCGGATGGCTTCACGGATTTGCACGGCGACAGGCGCGGAAAGATACTTGTCGACATTTCGCAAAGTCAGCAGCTTTCAGAATAGGCCAAGCTGGGCGGTCGGCCTGAGCAATTCGGCATCAAAACCGAGAGCCCGGAGATGTTTGGGAAAATCATCGAAGCCGTGCGTCGTGTAAATCTTCTGCGGCTTGACCAAACGCACGAACTCCAGCAATTCGGCATAGTCCGCATGGTCGCTTAGAGCGATGGCGTGATCGCTGTTATATCGGAACCCGTTCTCTCCGTTCGCCCAACCCGAGAGTAGAACCGTGCGCGTTCGCGGTAGGGAGAGAAAGGTCCGAGTTTGGCAGAGATGCGGCGGAAGAATGAGCACCTCGCCGCGAGCGATATTACCTTCCCGCCAAAGGGCGCAGTTTTGAAAAGTCACGCCGTATTCTTGATAAACCTGGGCGAATTCCCAGGCCGTCCTCTGTACGCGGACTGCAAAACCGAGGTCACCAAGAATTTTCATCGCCTCTTGCGCCTTGCCCAAGCTGTAGGCCAGCACGACCGGGGAGAAGCCACTACGATAGCAGTCTTCAATAAATGCGGCCAACGCCGCGACCAATGTTTCACGAGAATCATTGACGATATATTCCGGACTGCCGAAGGTCGATTCCATGATGAGAATGTCGGCCTGGGGGATTTGAATGCCTTCGGTGGTCCAGCTTTCCTTCATTTTGAAATCGCCGGTGTAGAGCAACGAGGTGCCGTCACGCTCCAGCCAAATCATAGCCGAACCCAAGATGTGCCCGGCGGGATACAGACGAACCTTCGTTCCTTCTATCTCAATGGTCTCGCCATAATCGAGGATAAGTGTCTCGGCCGGTCGGGCGCGCATAGCGTGAAAGCGGGCCGTCGCCGGAGTGGCAAGAATTTTTAGATGATTCTTGAGATGGTCGGAGTGGCCGTGCGAGACAAAAGAAAAACTTACCCTGCGATGGGCATCGAGCCAAAAATCTTGGTTATTAAGTTTTATGCCGCTGGAATCATACGAGAACATAATACCTTTAACGATTGATGCACATTGATATGGATAAAATTACTGCAACCTCCCCCCGAACTCCTTACCCTTTAGAATGTCAACCAAATTGATTCTCCCACCATCATTTTGCCGTGGTGCTCTTCGCACCAACTTTTGGAGATACCCATCTGGTACTTTATGGTTTGCGTAGGTGAAACGCCAAATACCTTGACAATCTGTGCGCCGGTAAGAATCAGCAGAGTGACGACTTTGTATTCTGGTGGCGGCGCGAGGGCAATTAGATATCGAATCTGATTGACCCTAAGCTTTAGCTTTCGATTCCAAACCTCGCTGATTATATCATCAGAACCGGGATGATAACGTCCAAAGTCTACCGTAACACTTTTACCTGTATGGTGTTTTATTTCCAAAGCTTGGTGGCGAATATCAGGAAACAAGCCTCCGCCAGGAGGATAATGATAACCAAGCCTCTTCGCCACTTCGAACTCGAACCAATGACCTTTCGGGCGAACTTCAAGGATTCGGCCGTTCATATCAGTAGGCGCATTAATGTGCATTAAATCCTCTGTCAGGGCCGCAATTTCTTGTATGGTGTATAATGTCTTTTTTTCAGGAGGCTGATTTGCTAGGGCATTCGCATCCTCCAGATCTCTCTGGTGAATTAGGTTTCTCTTCTCAATGGCCCTGGAAGACAGTGCTTTTTTATTTTCATTGCTCATTGTTCCTCTGCACCAAGTTCGGTGATCCCAAGATAGCTAATGTTTTTTCGATTTCTTGAATCTCGGTTTCTGTCAAGTTAAACAATTCATAGCAAAGATGATCATTCTCCTTTTCTCTAATTACGATCTCTTCTTCAGATGGAAATTTGAGCAATTGAGAAACGTTTTCTACTAGCAATTTGGCAATGGGCGAACTTCGATCAAACAACTCCTTAGGAATAGGGTATCCACTAATGTAAGTAGTCCAGTAGCGAAAGCGCTTTGCATAGAGGGAATTGCCACTGGTAATTTTATGAAAGAATTCTATAACTTTGGAATTCAATAGTCCAAGGATGAAATAGTAAGACCAGTCGGATTGATCCTTAAGAATGATGTAGAAGCAAGTCCCGTTTACGAAAAATCCTTTTTCATCTATGGCAAATTTATTTGAACTCGAGATATCAGGTGTAACAATTTTCCTTTGTCGGAAATCTTTTGGCGACTGATGTACCCAGATTTCATACCAGCGCCGTTGACTCTCTATTAAGTAATTCCGTGAGCCAAGTTGCTGCCGATGTGTTTCCAGATAATCTTTCACTTTTGGAAAGACATCTAAATCAACTGGAACGACCTTATCGTTTTGTTCGACATGCGGATAAAGCACATAAAGATCCCTTTCCGCATTCCAATTACAGAACCAGCGCCTTATGTTATGGCTTTCTAAGACAGGGAAGACAAGGTCCTCCTCAAAACTATGCTCCTTAATGAAGTCCTTGGTCATAGGCTTAATAAAAACGCTGTCGGCAGTCGTTTTAAGGCCTACGCTGATTTTCACGCAAAGGTCTTCTAGCTTGTAGCAAGCCGGTCCCTTTAGCTTGCCAAGAAGGGACTTTTCTCTTTCATCATGAAATGTCCAAACCCTATTTGGTTCCGCAGGCAATGACGTAAGAAATCTTCTAACATAAAAATGCCTATTGCCAAAGCGAGCTTTCGTTTTTAAAGGAGTCTTAGAGTCTTTCAGGAGAGCCAAAAGGTCGTCTTCATCAAAAATTGAGCTTAATTCTTCATGCGACTCTGTTATGGAAGAAAAGATGAAACTGTCATGACTTTTCCTTGTCCTGGTGGCAATGAGGATTAATGGCAGTATTGCAGCCGCAAATAACTTAGTATCGGCCAAGTCTACCAACTCATCGAGAGCAAAGTGCGAGTGCAAAAACCGTCTTAGATTCTTGGCACCATTGGTGGAAAGAATCTTATTGGAAACGATAAAGCCAAGTCTACCGTTTTCTTTTAGGAGATATTCTGCCAACTCAAGGAAAAGGTTTGCGATATCGAAACGGCCATTGGCAGTGGCGTAAGTTGAAGAATAAGCCTTACGCTTACTATGTGGTGTGTTTTGTATGCGTACGTATGGAGGATTGCCTACAATGCAATCAAACGAATGGACCTGAAATTGGCGGATGGATTCACCAACAAAGGCCGAATCCTCTTTCTCTTGGAATAGAAAAGTCGAACGATGAAGAGAAAGGGCATCACCCACGACTACATGGGAATCGACATCGAGAGAATCAACACCTTCATTGGAACCTTTATCTCTCAGGAAATTCCTAGCAGCCGCTATCGCATTCTCATCAATATCTATTCCGAAAAGACAATTTTCGATAATATGCTTAGCTTCACTCGCTGCAAAATTTCCAAAGTTCTTTTTCCATTGCGCTGCGAGGACATCAAAGGCTTTAAGCAAAAAAAGACCGGAGCCACAGGCAGGGTCTAAGATTCTGCATTTGGGAAGAAGTCCCGGATTTTGCAGGATTGGCTGGAGAGCGCGGGTAACTATGTAATCCACGACTGCTTCCGGAGTATAATGAGTCCCTAAAAGCTTGCGATGACTATCCGAATAAGTTCGTTCGTGCAGACGTGCTTTGGTTTCAATGATCATCGTTTTTCATCTTTTGTTTAGATCAATCACCTTTCGCAAGAAATACTCATGCACCCGCACATCATCTGTCAATTCCGGATGGAAAGTGGCCACCATAATGTTGCCGCTTTCGGCCATCACTACGTCTTCCTTATGCCAAGCAAGGGGGGTAACCCCTTCTCCAAAAGCAACGATTTTGGGTGCGCGGATGAACACCCCTTCCAGATTTGCAGGATGGCCGTTGAGATTGAGCTGCAGATCATCAATGAACGAATCGACTTGACGTCCGTATGCGTTGCGGGCAACGGTCACATCGATCAATCCCAAGGTCTCGACGTGATTGCTGACTACCTTTTTTGCCAAGACGATCAGTCCGGCGCAGGTGCCAAAAATGGGCTTTTGCCGGCCAAAGGCGATGATCTCGTCCCACAAGCCGTGCTTCTTCATCAAATTGGTCAACGTGGTGGATTCACCGCCGGGGACGATGAGTCCGGCGACGGAATCCAATTCCATTTTGCTGCGGACGAAAACCGGCTCACTTCCGATCCTGGCAATCACTTGCCGATGTTTTTCAAAATCGCCTTGTAACGCTAATATGCCGATTCGGGTTTTCATTGTCATTTTTGCTGCGAGAACCGGGGCGGACCCCATTTCAGAAAGTTCGGTGGCTCAAATTCTCACCAGCCGCGAACAGCCATTCGTTGCTCATCCGGCATGGTGGCAATATCGAGCCCCGGCATGGCCTCGCCCAGTCCTTCCGAGACGCGGGCAATGAGGTCGAAATCCATATAGTGGGTCGTGGCAGAAACAATGGCCTTGGCCCGTTTCGCCGGATTCGAGGATTTAAAGATGCCGCTGCCGACAAAGACCGCCTCGGCGCCCAACTGCATCATCAACGAAGCGTCCGCGGGTGTGGCCACTCCGCCAGCGGAGAAATTGGGAACCGGAAGCTTGCCCAGTTTCTTAACCTCGCGGACCAACTCAACCGGCGCGCCAAGCTTTTTCGCTTCGGTCACCAGCTCTTCGTCACCCATAACGGTGATTCTTTTGATGGCGCTTTGCACTGCGCGCATGTGTCGCACCGCTTCGACGATGTTGCCGGAACCGGCTTCACCCTTGGTGCGGATCATAGCCGCGCCCTCGGCAATTCGGCGCAGGGCTTCGCCCAAATCGCGGCAGCCGCACACAAACGGCACCTTGAACTGCCATTTGTCCACGTGATATTCTTCATCCGCCGGAGTGAGTACTTCACTTTCGTCGATAAAATCCACGCCCAATGCCTGCAAGACCTGGGCTTCGGCAAAGTGGCCGATGCGGCACTTGGCCATCACGGGAATGCTCACCGCTTTTTGGATGGCCTTGATGACTGTGGGATCGGACATGCGCGCCACGCCGCCGTGGGCGCGAATGTCGGCCGGAATGCGCTCCAGCGCCATGACTGCGACGGCGCCGGCGTCCTCGGCAATCTTGGCCTGCTCCGGAACGGTCACATCCATGATGACGCCGCCTTTTAACATTTCTGCCAGGCCGATCTTGAGCTTCATGTCTTCTGCTGTTTTCATACTTCTATAGCCTCAAATACCAACTGACTTTTCGATCTGCACGCGCCAAGCTAACAAAAAGTTTTGAAATTTACAACAGTGAAAATGGGTGGTTTTCTGGATGTGAAAATAACCACTTTGTCGGGCGGACAGATCAGCGCCAAGCTCTATGTAACCAATCACGGGGTGTCCCGCCAGCGCTGGTATCTGCGGCTGTGATCGGTTGTCGTTCTATCTCGTCACGTATCGGTTAGTGATCGGCATACGGCGGTCCTTGCCAAAGGCGCGTGGTGAGATCTTGGGTCCCGGAGCAGCTTGTCTGCGTTTGTACTCGCTCATATCGACCATTCGCCCCACTTTTCGCACGGTGTCTGCGTCAAATCCTTGCGCAATGATCTCACCCACGCTCATTTCCTGTTCGATGTAGAGCTCCAAGATCGCATCCAATAGGTCGTAGGGCGGCAACGTATCTTGATCGGTCTGCTGCGGTTTCAGCTCGGCGGACGGAGCCTTTTCGATGATGGCTCGGGGAATCAAATCATATCCCGCCAGTTTGTTACGATAATCGCACAGTTTGTACACCATGGTTTTCAGGACGTCCTTGAGGGGTGCAAAGCCGCCGACGGTGTCTCCGTAGATCGTACAATATCCGACACTCACTTCGCTCTTGTTGCCCGTGGCTAAGACCAGCCAGCCGAACTTGTTGGATAGGGCCATCAACAAGGCGCCGCGGACGCGTGCCTGCAAGTTTTCCTCGGTGATGTCCGCCGGCAGGCCGGCAAATGTCGCTGCCAAAGTCTCCAGGTAAGCAGCAAAGACGGACTCGATTGGCAAGCATATCAGCTTGATGCCAAGATTTTCCGCCAACTTGATGGCGTCCTCCACGCTTCCAGGGGAAGAATAACGGGAAGGCATGGACACGGCAACGGCGTTTTCTTTCCCAAGGGCGTCGGCGGCAATTGTCGCCACCAAAGCCGAATCGATTCCGCCGCTGAGACCAAAGGTGACTTTGCTGAATTTGTTTTTGCGGACGTAATCCTTCAATCCCAAGACCAAGGCATGGTAAATTTCTGCCTCCTCGACTGTCTCCGCGGGCGCGCTCCGAGCTTCCAGAGCGGTTCTTGAGGAACGCGATTGTGGCGCTAAGGCGATGGTTCTTACCAAGGGGAAAGGATTTCGGAACTCTTTGCCATTTCTTTCATAGGTGTCTCGTGAAGATCGAAGTTGGCGAATGCGGGCAATATCGAGATCTACGGCGATGAAATCCTCAGCGAATGAGTTACCAACGGCTATTATGCCGTCGGCGGCGCTGACGATGAGGCTGTGTCCGTCAAACACCAGCTCGTCCTGACCTCCGATGAGATTGAGATAGGCAACGATGGATTGGGTGTGCTCCGCCCGCGAGCGCATGAGGTCCTCACGATCCTTGCCTTTACCGGCAAAGTAGGGTGAAGCCGAAATGTTGAGCAGGACTTCGCCTTGCGCACAAAAGGCTTCGCTCTCGACGACACTATTGGGAACCCAGATATCCTCACAGATGCTGATACCGATCTTTACGCCGTCGAGAGTAATGACCAACGGCTCATCCCCAGCGGCAAAATACCTTTCCTCATCAAAGACGCTGTAGTTTGGCAGATGAGCCTTACGGTATCGGGCTTTGATGGCTTTGTCCTGCAAAACTGCGGCCGTGTTATAGAGCGTTTCCTTTTCAGAATCGACAAACCCGACCACGCAAACGATACCTTCTACCTGACTAACGACCTGCTGCAAAACCGCTTTTTGATCGACGATGAATTGCCTGCGCAGCAGCAAATCCTCCGGTGGATAGCCAGGGATACAAAGCTCGGGGAATGCCACCAAATCGCACCCCGATAATTTTCCCCATTCAATTCCCTCGATTATTTTCTGATAATTCCCTGACAGGTCGCCGACCGTAGTGTTGATTTGTGCCAATCCTATTCTAATTTTGTTCGTATCATCCATATGCTAATCCCTACCAGAACCATGCACCTTGCCAGCATAAGACACATTCGCAAGTGGTCTTTCGTGTGTGGAGACGGCGGAAGCAGGCTAAGGTGTTTTGAATTTGAAGCTGCGTCACCATGCCAAACATTTACAACCCCCGGCCGATAAGAAAGGGCGGGAAATATAACAAATCTTAGCGGCCATTCCAACGGCATTTCTTTGCATATAAAGGCTGGCTGTCCTTTAGGGGTTTTGCCAACGCGAAAAAGAAAAAGCGCAGGCCTGTTTGCGCCTGCGCTCAGATAGAATCAATGAAAAGGATTGGCTATTTTTGAATCGCCTGCAGGACGCTCTGCACAAACATGGCCTCCGGCAAGGCTCCCTCAAAGGAAGTGTCCTCATTAATCACCACCTTCGGCACCCCTCTGACGGCGTATTTGTAAGCCAAATGCGGAAACTCGGTTGCCTCAACCATGTCGGCCGTTATTCTCTCGTTTGCTAAAGCCAAGGCGTGAGCGGTGACCACCGCCGCCGGACAGTACGGGCAGGTCGGCGTGACAAAGACCTGAATGTGCACCTCTTTGTCGATCGCCGCTATCTTGCTCAGGGATTCGGCACTCAGGTGCGATTTGCCGGTGGAAACCATTTCCATACTTTCCAATAGCGAAGCGAACTCGTAGCCGCTGGGAATGCCGTAGAACCGTATGCCGACGTCTTGATCGGCCATGACAATCGTTGCCGGAATTTTGTCGATCTTGAATTCTGCTGCCTTTTCCTTGTCGATTTGGAAATTGTAGACCTCGATATTGAGCTTGTCCGACAGGTTGGCGACTTCTTCCACCAATCCCCGGGTTTCCCGGCAAAACTGGCATTCCAGCTCTTGAGTAAAATTGACGACCTTGACTGCTTTGTCCAGTTTTTCAAAACGCTTTCTTAAGGTTTGGGCGTCCTTTTCAGTTAGTAATGGCATAGGTCTTCCTCCTTTATGAGATGTGGTCTTCCGAGCCTGGCACTCCTGGCCTGGTTAATTTGTTCGCGGAAAAAAGCTTTTGTATTTGCTCGCCGGTAAGGATATTCGCTTCCTCGATAACTTGCATGACTGTCCTGCCGGACTTTAGCGCTTCTTTCATGACCATGGCAGCGCGGTCATAACCTATCAAGGCATTGAGCACCGTTGCGAGACCCAAGCTGCGGGAAAAGTAATGCCGGCACTTTTCCCGATTGGCTTGGATGCCCGTCACACAACGCGCGGTAAAGACGGCGATGGAATTGGTGAGAATTTCCATCGAATGCAAAATATTGTGAATGATAACGGGCATCATGACATTCAGCTCCAGTTGTCCGGCTTGCACAGCCATCGCCACCGTGGTGTCGTTGCCGATGACCTGGAAGCAAACCATGTCGAGCATTTCGGCCATCACCGGGTTCACTTTTCCCGGCATGATGGAAGAACCCGGTTGCACCGGCGGCAAAACGATCTCATCCAGGCCCGTATTCGGTCCAGAACTCAGTAGGCGCAAATCGTTGGCGATGCGGATGAGTTCTAAAGCCAACTCCCGCAGCGAGCCGGAAAAGGCCGCAAACGGACGCATGCTCTGCATGGCTTCAAACAGATTATCGTTGACGCGGAGATTCGTGCCTACCAGTTCACTCAGCACTTCTGCCACACGGAAGCGATATTGTGGGTGAGTGTTCAGTCCCGTTCCGGTGGCGCTGCCGCCGATGCCGAGTTCCTTAAGGTCTTCTGATGCGGCGGCTATCGACGCTGTGGCTTTGGATACCGCAGCCGCGTAAGCACCGAACTCTTGCCCCAGGGTGACTGGAACCGCATCCTGTAAATGAGTGCGTCCGCTTTTGACGATGTCGGCAAATTCCAGATTCTTGGTCTGGAAAGCGCGACTCAGGTTTTCCAAGGCCGCGAACAATTTCGGAAGTGACTTGAGAGTCGCCACCCGCATAGCCGTGGGAAAGACGTCGTTGGTCGATTGACCAAAATTGACATGATCGTTCGGGTGGACCAGACTGTACTGTCCACGCTTCCCTCCCAGAATCTCGATGGCCCGGTTGGCGATGACCTCATTGGCATTCATATGATGGGAGGTGCCGGCGCCCGCTTGGTACACGTCCACGACGAATTGGTCATGCCATTGACCGGCCATAATTTCTTCGGCTGCTTGCAGGATTGCCTTGCCGATTTCCGGCTTGACCAATCCCAATTCCATATTGGCAATAATCGCAGCCCTTTTTACGGCCGCCGTAGCCCAAATAAAATCCGGGTGCGCTCTTTGTCCGCTGATGGGAAAATTATCCAGCGCGCGCGCGGTCTGCACGCCATAGTAAGAATCGACCGGCACCTCCAAAGCGCCCAGGGAATCTTGTTCAATTCGGGTGTTCATCGAAACCCCATTCATCTGTGGTTAAGAAAGTGCCATCTGTTGATTGACAGATGGGCAATCGCCGGCAATCTGTCAACCTGCTCCGGCTCATTTGTTGGACAGTTAATTCACTGCTCTTCGACGGTATATCCCGCGGCTTTTATTGCTTGTGCCATTTCACCTCGGCTCACGATATCGGTATGGGCAACTTGTACTTCCTTTGTTTTCAGGTTGACATTCACTTTGTCCACGCCGCCGACCTGCTTGAGCGACTTGGTAATCCTCATCACGCAATGATCACAATGCATATCGGAAACAATAAATTTGGTTTGCAATAAAGGTTCCTTTCACGATTCCGGCAATTTGGATTTGTAGGAAATTAGCAGTAACCTTGTATATGCCTTGGGCTTGGAAAGGATATGCGCAGAACCAATAGTTGGATTCATGGTCTTCTCCGCTTCCGCTAACAGTCAAACACATCTCGCCGGTCGAAGCATCCTTCTGCCATTCTCCTTGACCGCCGGACAATTGCCAATCATGCCGATGAGCAAAATCTGAGACCAAGTCGGCACTTGATAGTGTAGGAGCGAGTGCCAGTACAAAAATTGAAAAACTCAGGAGCGTTTTCGAAAAGTGTTTTGTCATCGCGTTTGTCGGGAGTTTTGACTGCAAAACGCTTCAGCTTGTCGGTGAGCGACAACCATCTTGATATGTTGGAAGGAATTGCCGTTGGGTGACTATGCTGCGTCTGATTGAGAATTGGGGAGCGCCAAACGTACGGCCCAGTGGCAGCGGCGGGATTGGTAAGACTCCTTGCTCACCATCGCGCATTCCGGCAAATCGTTCCTGCTCAAGTGGCGCAGCCGGTGTTAGCCCCCGTCACAATTTGTCGAACTCTTCGGGTTCGACATCAGGAGCTTTCTCGAGTACAGCCAACAGTTTTTCTCTACTACCACGCTTGGCGCGTTTTTCTAGATATTCAATGGTAGATATGGCCGCGATTTTCTCGGCCACAGCCAGCGTAACAAACTGATTGACTGAAATGCCATCCTCCTGCGCTAACTCTCTGAGCTGTTCACGCAACGATTTGGGCAAATGTAGACTTATGGCACTCATACTACACCACATTAATAATCCTCAGAGACTCTCCCGGAGTCACCACTCTTATCCCGAACTTCTCAATGCCTTTGAAATCCATCAAATTGTGTGTGACGACATAGTCACAATGAGCAGAAACTGCTAATTCCAAGACCATTTCATCGTTTGCATCAGGAAGCACTGGTCTCCAAAGGAAATAAATTTTGTGATGATGAGCCAAAGCACATAGAGAATCGATCAAAGCTGAAACATCTTTTTGTGATAGACCGACTTCCTCCCGGTGGCGTTGAAGCACATCTTCATACTTAAAATAGGTGGAACGGAGTCGTGAATTTCAAATTTCCAAGTTCCGACCAGCGACAGGAGTTTTGAAGACGCTCCGCGTTTGGAGCGAAGGGCGGCAATCACAACGTCGGTATCAAACACTATGTCTGGAACGCTCATGACAGTATTATAGGCAATATTTCATGTAGTATCAAGCCCCAGTTCAGCAGTAATGGAAGAAACACCTGTCGGAAAGGGGCTGACTTGTTCGGCTATCTGCTACGCAAACCAAGTTTGACACTCCAACAGATGCTAGCGAAAAATAAAAATGTTTTCGCCAAATATCAACGACAATATATATTTCTGATTTTGTAAAAAGTCGCTTCCTCAATGGGATTATTGTCAACCTTAGAATCCGAGAAAACCAGTTGCTTCTTACAGATTTTTTTCATAGTATTCAACGTTTAGGATGTAGAGAGTTAGTGGGAATCCTCGTAAAATCGTTTCTCAGTGATTTCTGTCCAATAGTTTTTCATTCAACATTCTTTTTTTGAACAAGAGGTATTCATGAGTGCGGAAGCGCAAAAAGAAAAAGGCCGGTTAGCTCAGGAAATCAGTCAGTGGGGGTTGAATCTCCTGCTCCGCAACAAGACGGGCAGAAAGGTGGTATCCAAAACCCTTGGCGTGGATGAGACGCCGCTGCCCGCCAATCCGATACAATTGACATACATCTATGCTTTGGTGGGATTCGCAATCCTCGGCTTGGGGGCGTTTGCATTCATGACCGCCTCCTCCGGCGCCGCCTCGGTGACCTTGACTTTGATTGCTATTTTTGCGGCCACCATTGTGCTCTATGCCGCAGCCTACTATATACTCAACTCCGCGCCGCATTTGTCGCTTTTGGGGGAATGGGTGACCGCCGCCGGCGTTGCAGCCTTCGGCATTGGCTTGTTCACTATCAATCACAGCATGAACTTGCATATCCACGCCTATTACCTTTATTTCCTATGGGCGATCTTCACCTTGCCTTTGGCTGTGCTCTTGCGTTCCGGCGTGCTCCTCGCCCTCACAAGCATCCTAAGCCTTTGCTGGATGCTGGATATCCGAGCCTTGTATGATTCCACCACTCTCTGGTATCCGCTCCTCGTTCTGGCGATTTTTTTCCCCTTGGCCTATTGGGTCAAGAGTTGGGCTGCTTTAGCGGCTAACCTTCTGGCCCTTGGCGTTTGGATCGTTGCTGCCACAACGGCTGATTTTGGCAAGGCTGCTTTCTTTGCTCCGTTTAG
>DYKH01000040.1:22478-35606 GCA_020722685.1 Caldithrix sp.
CATCATTGTTTTGCTTGCGGCGGTTTGGGTTTACTTTGCCGTCCCAGAGAAATTGCCGGAAAGCTTGAAGGAAAGCATTTTGACTCCGATCTTTTTCGTCTATCCGCTCGTTTACAATTTGCTGCTGTTCGCCATAACGGGCGTCCTGCTAAAAATCGCCAACTCACGGATCGACGGTTTTGCCCAGGTCATAGCGACATTGACCCTTATCCTCGCCGGCTTGATACGATACTTCGACCGGTTTTGGATTGGGCTGCCGCGACCCACGATGATGGTGGTCGCCGGACTGATCCTCTTGGCATTTGCCCTCTCGCTACGGAACAAGAAAAGTGGAGCCATCGCATGAAGACAAAAACGTCGTTTACCATAATCGTAATCTTACAGCTCCTCGTTTTGGCCTATTTGGTTTCTGATGCCTTCACCACGGTTTCCAAAGGACAAAAGATCACTTTGGCGGTCAAATCGAGCTCTCTGCAGGGCATTATCGACAACCATCAGGTTGTATTGCCGCTGGCTATTTCCGAAATCTCTACGGCGGAAATCGCAAGCGACCAAACGAAATTCAAGATTGATGATCAAGTCCTGGTGCGCCTGGCGCAAAAAGGCGACTACTGGCAACCGGAATATGTCGGCAAGCGTGCGCCGGTCAAAAGCGACCATGGCATCATACTCCAAGGCAAAGTGGGACAGGTTGAAGAGCTGCAAAAATACACCGTTAAATATGAGGTCCAAGGCAAAGAATATGAAGGTATTTTTGCCAAGCCACTCTCCAAGAATATCAGCAAAGGCAAAGGCGCCTGGGTTTATGTCGACCAAAACGATCCGGGCAAAATTGAAAGCTTGACACAGTTTGTCGAAATGCCGAACCGCGTCCTCGGCTTGGTTCGGTCCGCCGCCATGTGGCCGCAAAACCCCAACGGTTGGAATTTGTCACTGAGCTATGAAGTAAACGGCAAAAAGATCGAGGGACGTTTTTCCGGGACGTTCACCAAACGAACACCCAAAGAAGGAGACACTGTGGCCCTTACCTACCAGGATGCGGTGCACCCGGAGAATGTGGTTTTTGTCGATCTCATGCCGCTTTGGCCCGGCAAGGTAGTGGAAAGAAGCACGGTTTATGCGCTCGATATTGAGTATGATTTTGCCAAGCATAACCTTCCGCAACACGCCGCCAAGCAGCTCCAAGATTTAGCCGAAAAAGTCAAAACGGCGGAAATCAGCGCTGAAGCTGCCGTACGACATTCCGGGCGAGCTACTTTGACCCAACTGCACGTCGGCTCGGAAACGATTGAATTGAACTAAAATTTTACGCCTTTTCAAAAAACTGTGGTGAGGAGGCCCAGTGCCTCATCGCAGTGTGTGGCCGATCCAGGCGTTGACATCATGCTATGAGCTCTATTTCAAAAATGCATGACGGGGTTGTTTATGAGAGCCGGGTCATTCCGAGCATGGGCACGCAACTCGAAGCCGTTCTTGTCCACGGCGACAAAAACTTGCTCACCGGTTTGCTGAATGAGATAGCGGAAGAACTGACGCGCCTGGACAACAAGCTCAGCCATTACAAAGTCACTTCCGACGTTTCGCGGATCAACCGGGCGGCCGGCGTCGAACCGGTTTTGGTCGATTATGAGATGATCGACATCCTGCAACAGGCCATCGACGCTTATCAACAAACGGACGGCGCCTTTGACGTGACGGTGGGGCCGTTGCTCAAGCTGTGGGGATTTTTCAGCAAGCAGCACCGAGTGCCGGACGACGCTGAGATCAACAGCGTGAAAAGCTTGATCGGCAGCGACAAGATTCGGATCCATCGCGCCCAGCATAGCGTTTTTTTGCAAAAGGCAGGCATGTCTCTCGACTTGGGAGCGCTCGGCAAGGGCTATGCACTGGAGTCGATCGCAAAGATTTTGCGTCCGTACACCGACCTGTCCGCATTCCTGAGCTTTGGAGGCAGCAGCATTTACAGTCAGGGCGCGCCGCAGAAAAGGAACGGCTGGAATTTTAACTACCGGGCTGCAGACCGTCCGGCGGAACGGTACCTGGAGGTATCGCTGAAAAACCAAGGTTTTTCCGTTTCGGCCAACTATAATCAGAGCTTTGCCATAGCCGGAAAAGCTTTTGGCCACATTTTCCAGCCGCAGCTTTGTCGCCCGACCGAAGAACTGTTGTCAGCGGCGGTCATCAGCAAATCGCCAATGCGAGCAGAAATGCTTTCGACCGCATTCATGGTCATGGGCTTGGACAAGAGTAAAGAGTTTTTGGCTGGAGAAAAAGCCACCCAGGCAATTCTGACTTTTCTCGAGCCGGGATCGGATGTTTTACAGGTGGAAAAAATCAATTTTGAGGAGGCATAGATAGAATGGCAAGTGAGTATTCTCGTAGAGATTTTATCAAAACGACTGGAGCTGTTGGCTTGGGCGCCGCCGCGGTTTTCGGGAATCGTTCCGGCCTGGCCGCCATTGAAAAGATGGCGCCCAGCGATACCGTGCAGATCGGCGTCATAGGCACCGGCAGCCGCGGCCAGCATCTGATACAGAATTTTCTGACGATTCCCGGCATCAACATCCGAGCCGTGTGCGACATCTATGAGCCAAATCTCAAAAAGGGGTTGAGCCTATCCGGTGGCGAAAAGACGAAAAGCTTCACCGACTACCACAAGCTGCTCGAGGAGAAAGAGATCGATGCCGTCCTGATTGCCACTCCCTTGAATCTGCATGCAGAAATGAGCATCGCCTCTATGGACGCTGGCAAGGACGTTCTGTGCGAAAAATCCCTCGCTCTTACGATTGACGAATGCCATCAAATCATGGAATCCGTCAACAAGACGGGCCGGGTTTTTCAAATCGCTCATCAACGACGCTACATGCCGCGCTACCAGCGCGTTGCGCAACTCATCGAGGAGGGCGTGATCGGCAAAATCGTGGCCATCAGAGCCCAATGGCACCGCAATGAAGATTGGCGTCGTTCGATCCCGGATCCTTCTCTGGAAAAGCTGCGCAACTGGCGGCTTTATCGCCAATTCTCCGGCGGCTTGATGACGGAGCTGTGCTCGCATCAGTTGCACATCGCCAATTGGGTTCTCAAAGAGCATCCGGTGAGCGTGGTCGGATTCGGCGGTATCGACTTTTACAAGGACGGTCGCGAGGTGTACGACAACGTGCACGCAGTTTTCAACTATCCCAGCGGTGTGCGCTTCTCGTACACCAGCTTCACTACCAACGGCCACTATGGCTGTTCGGAACAGATTATGGGCGAAAAGGGCACCATTGAGATCACCACTGCCAAGGCGACTCTCTATCTGGAAAAGCCAAAGCCGCGTCCTGCTTTCAAGACTTTCGTCACCAATCTCGAAAGAGAGTTGTTTGCTTCGGTGAATATCGGCACCGCCTCGTTCTTGCCGGAAGAAGGCGGTATGGACCCGGGCACGGAAATCGATGTGGTGCAAGACAAAGATGATACTTATTACGAATTGAGCGCCTTTGCCAATCACGTCCGCAACCACGAACGCCCGCTATGCGACGTGGTGGAAGGCTTTGACACAACGGTTGCGGTGCTCATGGCCAATGAAGCCATGGACAAGCAGGAAATCGTCATGTGGCCATCCCATTTGCGGGCATAGGCTACCTGCAAAAATAAAGGTTAAAACCGTGAACGCCCGGCGCTTTCGCGGTTTTTTTGTTGCAGATCGAAAAGGACGTGCGACCAAGGCTGGTGCACTATAGGGAGTATAAGCTTGGTAACTGACGACAGAGTATTAGAGCGACAGGATGACAGGATGGTGCAGATCGACAGGATAAAGATCGTGAGTGTGGGATCGCCAGCAAGAGGACGTGGTTGATCCTAAAACGACAATCCTGTGAATCCGCGTCATCCTGATCATCCTGTCACCCAAAGGCCCTGAACGGCGGTAGCCCCTGTGATCAGATACCGATCTTGAGTAAAGCTCCCTTGCTCTAAAAGCCGGTTAGGAGGAAATCATGCCGGGGACTGCATTAATCACCGGAGGGGCAAAGCGTATAGGCCGGGCCATTGCCATAGGCTTAGCCGAAAAGGGATATGACATTGCGCTTCACTACTCCTCTTCAAAAACCGAAGCGGAAGGCGTGGTCACGGAAGTAAACCAGCGCGGTCGTGAGTGCGAGTTGTTTCCCTGCGATTTTGCCAGAATGGATCAAGTCGCCAATCTGGTGCCGGCGGTCTTGCAGCGTTTTCCGGACTGCAATGTGCTCATCAACAGCGCCTCGGTCTTTAAGCAGCAGCGCTTCTTGGAGACCGAAGAAGCCTTTTTCGACGAGCATTTCGCCGTCAATTTCAAGACGCCATTTTTTCTGACACGGGATTTTGCCAAGTATTGCCGGCAAGGCCAGGTCATCAATTTGC
Organism: Caldithrix sp.; assembly: GCA_020722685.1. Next base: position 26,859 of record DYKH01000040.1, read on the forward strand.
TGGATACCAAGATCAGCAAAACCTCGCGCGAGTTCTTTGTTTACACGCTGACCAAAAAACTGCTGGCCTCTTTCACCGAGCTGGCGGCGAAAGAGTTAGCCCCCAACATCCGCGTCAATGGCGTTTGTCCCGGACTCATTCTTCCGCCGCCGGGACAGGACGATGAGTATTTGCTTCAAAAAGCCAAGTCCATTCCCCTCCAGCGCAAAGGCGATCCGGCAAACATTGTTTCCGCCATTCTATTTTTGTTGGATAATCCCTTCGTCACTGGAGAATGGATTTTTGTCGATGGGGGCGAGCATCTCAAATAAGATGATATCTTCCGAAAGCTTGGAGCTTCCAGAAGATTGCAAGAATAGCCATGTCATCCAATTTCTATAGGGAAAGACCATGATCATCCGCATCAAAAACCTTCGCCTCCGTACCATCATCGGCTTTAACGACTGGGAGCGAAAAGACAAGCAGGACGTGGTCATCAACGTCGAGGCCGAGCTTGATGACGCCTCACTGCAAGGTAGCGGCGAGACCGAGCCTCCAGTGAATTACCGATCCATTGCCAAGCGCATCATCAGCGAGGTCGAGACGGCGGATTTCTACTTGCTGGAGAAACTGGCCGCACATCTTTTGTCTGTCGTCATGGATTTTGCTGGGGTGAAAAAGGCGATGGTCGAGGTAGACAAGCCGCATGCGCTGCGCTTTGCCGATTCGGTCTCCATCTCGTGCACCGCTGAGAGGCATGAATGAATCAGGTGGTTATCGGCATCGGCTCAAATATCCAGCCGGATGAGAATATCGCTCAAGCCAAGAAGAGAATCGCCACTCGCCATCGTATCCTGTCGGAATCGCAATTCGTACAGACCAAGCCGATCGGTCTAACTGGGCAGCCGGATTTCAGCAACGGCGTCCTTTTGCTTGAAACGGACATGGAAAAAGTCGAGCTGAAGCGTTGGCTGAAAGAGTTAGAAACTGACATGGGCCGACAAGGCGGCGTACACAAATTTGGCCCGCGGCCCATCGACTTGGACATTCTCGTCTGGAATGGTCAGGTCATTCATCAAGACGTTTTTGAGAGGGATTTCCTGCAAAAGGCAATTTTGGAAGTTTTGCCGCATATAGAGTTTTAAGAGAAAGCCCGTGTATCATAACCGGAGGTCACGTCTACGCTATGGGAGTTCGTCGCCACGCAACTTTTAGCAGAGGAGGCGTTATGCGTGCAGTTCTTTTTTTGCTGATGGGTTTGGCGGTTTGGAATGTGGCCGTTGTTGGCCCCACCGATGCAAATGCCGCGCAAACGGCAAAGGATTTTTGCATTGTTGCACCTAAGAACGCCTCCCAACAGGAGGCGTTGGCGGCCCGCGAAATCCGGCGCTACCTTTATCTGCGCACGGGGCAATTGCTCTCAATCTACGAGGGCGCATCCGCAGCGCCAAAGATGGCAGACGCCATCATGGTCGGGCAGAAGGATCGTCCATTCATAAAAGCAGCGGCAAGAACAGCGCGACTGGACGAGGCCGTCGCTTCCTTGGCCGCACAACAATACCTCCTAAAGACCATTGACCTTGCCGCACACAAAACCGTGCTGGTATGCGGAGGGGATGATCTGGGAACGCTCTACGCGGCTTATCGTCTGGCCGAACACTTGGGCGTTCGATTTTACCTGCACGGCGATGTTGTCCCCGATACCCGCATGGAGCTGCAACTGCCAATCTTGGATGAACGCAGTGCGCCGCTATTCGAGCTGCGCGGCATCCAGCCTTTCCATGACTTTCCCGAAGGGCCGGACTGGTGGAATCAGGACGATTATCTGGCCATCCTCTCGCAACTACCCAAGCTGCGGATGAACTTTTTCGGCCTGCATACCTATCCCGAAGGCGCGCCCAATGCCGAGCCGACCGTCTGGATCGGCCTTGCCGGCGACGCGGATGAGAATGGTCAAGTGAAACACGCCTATCCCGCAAGCTATCAAAATACCTTGCGCGGGAACTGGGGATATGCTACCAAAAAGACCAGTGACTACACTTTTGGCGGTCGAGAATTGTTCGAGCACGACGCATACGGTGCGGATACGATGATCGGTTTATGTCCTGAGCCGCAAACGCCGGACGGCAGCCAGCAAGTCTTTCATCGCGCCGGCGCCGTCCTGAACGAGGTGTTCCATCACGCCCATGAATTGGGCATCAAGACCTGCGTAGGAACTGAAACGCCGCTGACGGTGCCCAAACGGGTGCAGGAACGGCTGACGGCGCTGGGAAAAGATCCAGGGGATTCAACGGTGATTCAAGAACTCTACGAAGGCATCTTCTCCCGGATTGCCAAAACCCATCCGTTAGATTATTATTGGTTCTGGACGCCGGAAGGCTGGACTTGGGAAGGCACCTCCGAAGCGCAGGTGAAAGCCACGTTGACGGATTTGCGCGCGGCCATCGCGGCCTCGAAGAAGGTTGCCACTCCGTTCCAGTTAGCCACCTGCGGATGGGTCCTCGGCCCTGCCAAGGATCGCGCCCTGTTCGATCACTTTTTGCCCAAAGACATGCCGGTGAGCTGCATCAACCGTGAAGTGGGCAAAGCGCCCGTGGATGCCGCTTTTGCCAGGGTTTCCGGGCGCGGCAAATGGGCCATCCCTTGGATGGAGGATGACCCGGCGCTGACGCAGCCGCAACTGTGGGTGGGCCGCATGCGCAGGGACGCTGCGGACGCCCTACAATACGGCTGCAATGGACTCATGGGCATCCATTGGCGCACCCGCGTCTTGGCACCCAACGTCTCGGCCTTGGCGCACGCGGCCTGGGATCAGAGTGGCTGGAACAAGGGAATTGCAAAGCCGACCGACCTTTCCACCGTTGTGGGCCCCATCGGCGGTCAAACGGCCGGCTTTCTCGATCATGCAATCGAGGGCACTACGGATGATCCGCTCTATCAAACCGTGCGCTACAACATGTCCGGCTACCGCTTCAAGGTGCCTAATGGCAAATACGCCGTCACGCTAAGGTTTTGTGAGCCACACTACACTTCGGCAGGCAAACGGATTTTTAGTGTCGAAATTCAAGGCAAGCGCGTCACCGGCAGTCTGGATATCTTTGCCAAAGTTGGCCAGAACAAGGCGTACGATGTGACCGTCAACGACGTGGCAGTGACCGACGGCCGGCTGAACATTGATTTTGTGCCGAACATCGAGTATCCCAGCATCGCCGCCATTGACATTCAAGGCGAAGGCTTTAGCCAAAAGGTCAATTGCGGCGGTCCGGCTTATCAAGATTACATCGCTGATTGGCCGGCATCTCCTCCCCAAGATCGGTACCTACCGTGCGATGATTTTTATCAGGACTGGGCCTCGCACGAATTTGGCCCGGAGGCAGGTCTGCCGATCGCAGCCATTTTCCAGAAAATCGACGGGCGCTTACCCCGTCCGGCAGATTGGGTGAACGGCCCGGGCGGCATCAAGCCGGATCCCCGACCCTGGTCGCAGGTGAGTGCAGAGTACGCTTTTGTGGATGAGCTGGCCGCCTTGCGCTCGCAGGTCAAAGGTCCTGGCAATCTGGAACGCTTTGACTACTGGCTGCACACCTTTCTCTATCTACGCGGGATGGCGCAAGTGAACTGCGCCTGGGCGGAGTACAACAAGGCAATGGATCAGGTCAAAGCAGAGAAGAATCTTACCGCCCAAAGGCAAGCCGCTAAAGAACTGGCTCTGCCTTTGCGAAAAAGATTGGTTGAGTTGGTCGGCGAACTGTATGGTCACCTATTGGCAACCGTCAGCAATCACGGCGAAATGGGTACCATCGCCAACTGGGAGCAGCACCTTTACCCGACTCTGCTTGACAAGCCCGGCGATGAGCTGGCGCAAATCCTGGGCGAGCCGCTGCCGCCGGACGCCATGCCGCGCAGTGACTATCGCGGTCCCATGCGCATCATTGTGCCGACGCTTCGCAGCAGTTATCGAGTCGGCGAGAAGTTGAGGGTGAAGGTGATTATCCTTAGCGAAAAGCCGCCGAAGGAAGCAGGTCTTTACTGGCGGGAAATGGGAAAAGGTGAGTTTTCCAAGCTGCCGTTGAAGTACATAGAGCGAGGAGTCTATTCCGTAACCTTTCCGAAAAAATCGGCCAGGCCTACCGATCTGGAATACTACGTCCGGGTGCAAGAAACGCTGGGAAAGGACGTCTATTTTCCCGTTACTGCGCCGCAGATCAACCAGACCGTGGCTTTAATGCCAGGCAGTTAGTCGGGTCAAAGGCGAATGGTCTGGGCGGGAAAACCGAGATCGAGAGGCTCTCAAACTGCGAACGCATACTCAAGATCGCTAATGGGGCATTCGCGGTCCTACGCATCCATTGGCGATTGCGAGCTTGCTGTCGCATCGCTTAAACAAATATGGAATTTCTTGTGCGCAGATACCGGTTTTCGTATCGGCAAATCTTTCTGCCGAATCGTACATCTAAACTGCTGCCAAATACCTTACTATCCTGACCGCAAACGGTGTATGTCTTGTCAACTGAACAATTGTGTCCTTTCGAACGGAGTGAGAAATCTATGTGTATGAACTCGAACGACTTTGCAGATTCGGAAGAGATAGATTCCTCCCCGCGGTCGGATGACAGGCTTGGCCTCAATTGACGGCTACCGCCAATGACGCATACCGAGGAAACCAAATGAGTGTTGCATCCATGAATCCAGACGAAAAAGTTACTATTGAAGAGATCGAGACCCGCGAATGGCTGGAGTCGCTGGACTACGTCATCCAGCATGGCGGCGCCGAACGGGTTAAGAAGCTAATCGGCGATCTGCAAAAACGCGCCTATTCGGCGGGCATCAAACTGCCGTTTACCGCCAATACGCCGTACATCAATACCATCCCCGTGAAAGACCAGCCCGTTTATCCCGGCAGCCGCGAGATCGAGCGACGCATCAAAAGCATCATCCGCTGGAATGCCATGGCCATGGTGGTGCGCGCCAACCGGGTGGAGAGCGGCATCGGCGGCCATATTTCCACCTACGCCTCGCAAGCCACCTTGTACGAGGTGGGATTCAACCACTTCTTTCGAGCTCCTTCCGAGGATTTTAGCGGCGACCAAATCTACTTTCAAGGTCATGCTTCTCCGGGCAATTATGCCCGCGCCTTTCTCGAAGGACGGTTGAGCGTTGAGCAACTGAAAAACTTTCGCCACGAGGTGCATCCCGGCGGCGGATTGCCCTCTTATCCGCATCCTTGGCTGATGCCGGATTTCTGGCAATTCCCCACCGTCTCCATGGGATTAGGCCCGCTCATGGCCATTTATCAGGCGCGCTTCAATCGCTATCTGGAGGATCGGGGACTCAAGAAACACTCGCATGACAAAGTGTGGGCTTTTCTCGGCGACGGCGAGACGGATGAGCCGGAATCCTTGGGCGCGATTGCCCTGGCGGCGCGAGAAAAACTGGACAACCTGATTTTTGTCATCAACTGCAATCTGCAACGTCTCGACGGGCCGGTGCGCGGCAACGGCAAGATCATCCAAGAGCTGGAGACGGTTTTTCGCGGCGCCGGCTGGAACGTCATCAAGGTAATATGGGGCAGCGATTGGGACGAACTTTTGGCGCGCGACCACGACGGCGTCTTAGTCAAACGCATGAATGAAGCGGTGGATGGCGATTTCCAGAATTACATCGTCAAAGGCGGTGCTTATATCCGGCAGCACTTTTTTGGCGCCGATCCGCGTTTGCTCAAATTGGTGGAGCATATCTCCGACGAACAATTGCAGAAGATGCGATTGGGCGGGCACGATCCGGAAAAAGTCTACGCGGCGTACAAGGCAGCGGTGGAACATACCGGCTCACCCACAGTCATTTTAGCGCGAACCATCAAAGGCTATGGCTTGGGCGAAGCCGGCGAAGGCAAGAACATCACCCATCAGCAGAAAAAGATGAACGAGCAGGAGCTGCGCGAATTTCGCTCCCGCTTCGGCATTCCCATTTCCGATGAAGAAATCGACACGGTGCCGTTTTACAAACCGGACGACGACAGTCCGGAAATGAAATATCTCCACGAGAGGAGAAAAAATCTCGGCGGCTATCTGCCGGTTCGGCGAACCAAGAGTAGCCCGCTGAAAGCGCCGTCCGAAGAGCTGTTCGAGGAGTTTTATCTCGGGACCGAGGGCCGAGAAGTTTCCACGACTATGGCCTTTGTCCGCATTTTGGCCAAGCTGCTGCGCGACAAAGAACTTGGCAAACTGATCGTCCCCATCGTCCCGGACGAATCGCGAACCTTCGGCATGGAGGCGCTGTTCCGTCAGGTGGGTATCTATTCCCATGTCGGCCAACTCTACGAGCCGGTGGATAAAGAAAACTTGCTCTATTACAAAGAAGCCAAGGACGGACAGATTTTGGAGGAAGGCATCACCGAAGCCGGCTCCATGTCCTCCTTCATTGCCGCCGGCACCGCCTATTCGACGCATGGGATCAACACCATTCCCTTTTTTGTCTACTATTCCATGTTCGGTTTTCAGCGCATCGGCGACCTGATTTGGGCCGCCAGCGACATGCGGGCGCGCGGCTTTTTGATGGGCGGCACCTCGGGCCGAACCACCTTGGCCGGTGAAGGATTGCAGCATCAGGACGGTCACAGCCATCTTTGGGCTTATCCGTATCCGACCATCAAGGCCTACGATCCGGCCTTTGCTTACGAGCTGGCGGTCCTGATCCGCGACGGTATCCGCCGAATGTATGAAGAACAGGAAGCTTGCTTTTATTACTTGACGATTCTGAACGAAAGTTACGCGCAACCGGCCATGCCCGAGGGCGTCAAGGAAGGAATCATCAAAGGCATTTACAAGTTCAAAGCCTCGGAGAAGAACGATGCCAAGCTGCACGCCCAGTTGTTGGGAAGCGGCGCCATCATGAACAAAGTCGTTGAGGCGCAAAAGCTGCTGGAAAAAAAGTACGCCGTGGCCACGAACGTCTGGAGCGTCACCAGCTACAAAGAGCTGCATCGTGATGCGTTGATGGCCGAACGTTGGAACATGCTGCATCCGGGCAAAAACGCGCGGGCTCCTTACATCTCCCAAGTTTTCGAGAACAGCAAAGGAGTATATGTCGCCGCCTCCGACTATGTGCGTGCCCTGCCCGAATCCATCGCCAAATGGGTTCCCGGCCCCTATCTTACGTTGGGCACGGACGGCTTTGGCCGCAGCGACGGGCGCCGCCATTTGCGCGATTTTTTCGAGGTGGACGAACGCTACATCACCTTGGCCGCACTTTATGGCTTGTTCCGCGAAGGGAAATTGGCAGCCAGCGTCGTGAAAAACGCGATGAAAGAGTTGGAGATCGATCCGGAGAAGGCCAATCCGATGGTCAGTTGAGCGGCCAGCACATTGAGATGAAATCCTGAAAAGCTATCATATAGAGGGAAAAGCATGACAACGGAATTCAAACTGCCTGAATTAGGCGAGAATATCGAATATGGCACAATAGCCAAAATATTGGTTTCGCCAGGCGACGAACTAAAAAGGGATCAGCCTATCTTGGAATTGGAAACGGACAAAGCTGTAATTGAGGTCCCGTCTGATACGAGCGGCATTGTAGCGGATGTCCTGGTCAAGGAAGGAGAGAAAATCAGGGTCGGGCAGACGATCCTCACCTTGTCATCCACAGATGGGGTAGCCGATGAGCCGAAAGAAAAGGCCGCACCACGACCAATTGAAAAGAAGGAGGAAGTCAAAACACCAGCGGCATCAAAAGAACCTGCTGCTCCAATGCCGGCGGCAGCAGCGGAGTTGCCGACCATCCTTCCCGCCCGATTCCCGATTGAGCGTGCTGACACCGCGCCGGCAGCGCCCTCTGTTCGTCGATTTGCCCGGGAAATTGGCGTCGATGTCAATAAAGTGCATGGCACCGGCCCCAGCGGCAGAATTTCGATAGAGGATGTGAAGGCTTTTGCTAAGGCAATCAACGAGCAGCGAGCAGACTCCCGCTCGGCATTACCGGGGCTTCTTGTCGAAGCGCTTCCGGACTTTGGCAGGTGGGGCGAGATCGAGCGCAAACCCATGAGCTCGGTGCGGCAAAAGACCGCCCAGCATCTCAGTTATGCCTGGGCGACCATCCCCCACGTCACTCAATTCGACAAGGCCGACATTACCGAGTTGGAGGCTTTGCGGCAGCGTTATGCAGCCAAGGCCGAAGCGGCCGGCGGCAAGCTCACGGTGACGGCCATTCTGCTGAAAATCGTGGCCGCGGCCCTGAAGGTGTTCCCGCAGTTCAACGCCAGCATTGATATGGTCAATAGCGAGATCATTTACAAAAAGTATATTCACATCGGCATTGCGGTGGACACCGATCGTGGTTTATTGGTTCCTGTCGTCCGCGACGTGGACAAGAAGAACATTATTCAGCTTTCCACGGAATTAAGCCAGCTTGCCGAAAAGGCCCGTAATAAAAAGCTTTCCTTGGAAGAAATGCAGGGCGGGAGTTTCAGCATCTCCAACTTGGGCGGGATCGGCGGCACGGGATTCAGTCCGGTGGTGAATGCCCCGGAAGTGGCAATCCTGGGCGTTTCCCGTTCGCGGATGGAGCCGGTTTATCGGAATGGCCAATTCGAGCCGAGACTCATGCTGCCGCTGTCGCTTTCCTATGACCATCGCCTTATCGATGGGGCGAACGGCGCGCGATTTTTGAAGTGGGTTGCGGAAGCGGTTGAGGAGCCGTTCCTGCTTTCATTGGAAGGATGATAATTACCTTTTCATACTCTAACTTGAGGTCATAGTCCTAATCGTAATCCTA
>DYKH01000040.1:35706-40914 GCA_020722685.1 Caldithrix sp.
TCCTAATCGTAATCCTACTCGAAGGCGCCCATGCAACCATACTTCGATCACGAGAAATTGCGTGTCTACCAAGAAGCGATACGGTTCCTATCTCTGGTTGAGGAAATCTCGAAAAAGACCGACAAAAAACTGCCTGTTCTCGATCATCTCGACAGGGCCTCAACATCCATTGCTCTCAACATCGCAGAAGGCAACGGCAAGTTCACTGCTTCTGACCGCTGCAAATTTTTCGATATTGCAAGAGGGTCTGCTCTGGAAGCAGCAAGCGCTTTGGATGTGCTCGTGGCAAAAAAAATACTTGCACCCGGAGAAGTTAAGGCAGGGAAGGAAATCCTCCACGGAATTGTGTCGATGATTGTTGGGTTGATCAAAAGCAACTCGGGCAGAGTTTACGACGGACGTGATGAGTATGGTGCGAAAGACGATTAGGATTAGGATTACGATTAAGATTACGGTTAAGAATGGAGACAGTAAATGCCCCTTGAAAACGAATCCACCCAGCTTGCCGTCATCGGCGCGGGACCCGGAGGCTACGCTGCCGCCTTCCTTGCGGCTGATCTGGGAATGCAAGTCACTCTCATCGATCCGGAAGCAAATCCGGGCGGAGTCTGCCTCTTTCGCGGCTGCATCCCATCCAAAGCGTTGCTGCATGTCGCCAAGCTGCTCCATGAAGCCAAAGAGGCGAAGAACTGGGGAATCGAGTTCGCCGAACCGCAAATCAAGCTGGATCGCCTACGGGTATGGAAAGAGGGGGTAGTTAAAAAGCTCACCGGCGGCCTCGGACAGCTCAGCAAGCAGCGGCACGTCAGCTTTGTTCAAGGTCACGCTACGCTGTTGGACCCACAGAACCTGAAGGTTACGCTCAATGACGGGTCTGAACAAAAGATCACTTTCGACCATGCGATTTTAGCCACCGGTTCTAGCCCGGCTTCCCTCCCCGGACTGTCTATTCAAAGCCACCTCCTCATGGACTCTACCGGCGCTCTGGAGCTGCGAGATATTCCCAAAACTTTGCTGGTTATCGGCGGCGGCTACATCGGCCTGGAATTGGGATCGGTCTACGCCGCCCTGGGTTCGCAGGTCACCGTTGTTGAAATGATGCCTGGGTTATTGCCCGGAGCCGACCGGGACATGGTGAAATTTCTTAACAGTCGATTGGAAAAAAGCTTTCATTCCATTCTGTTGAATACCAAAGTAGTCGAGATGACCGAAGCCCGAAACGGCATCAAGGTCAGGTTTGACGATCCCGACTTGCCTGCTACCGAGCAAACCTTTGACCGGGTGCTCGTCTCTGTTGGACGCAAGCCAAACTCCACAGGCTTTGGCTTGGAGAATACCAAAGTAGTTGTCAATAAGCGCGGCTTTATTTCCGTCGATGAGCAGCGGCGCACGGCGGAACCTACCCTATTCGCTATCGGCGACGTAGTCGGCGAGCCCATGCTGGCGCACAAGGCCTCCCACGAGGGTCGCGTGGCCGTCGAAGCCATTGCCGGGCACAAGGTAGCTTTCGAGCCGCGTGCGATTCCGGCTGTGGTCTTCACCGATCCGGAAATCGCTTGGTGCGGCTTGACGGAAACGCAGGCAAAAGAACAGAATCGCCCCGTTCAAGTCGCCCGCTTTCCTTGGGCGGCGTCCGGTCGGGCTATGACCATGGATCGCACCGACGGTTTGACCAAGCTGATCATCGATCCGGAAACGGAGAGGATCTTAGGCGTCGGACTAGTCGGCGCCGGAGCCGGAGAAATGATCGCCGAGGGCGTGCTGGCCATAGAAATGGCTGCAACGGCTGCGGACCTCAGGCTCAGCATCCATCCGCACCCGACACTCTCCGAGACCATCATGGAAGCGGCAGAAGTGTTTTTTGGGCAAAGCACGCATGTTTATCGTCCGATAAGAAAGTAAGACTAACCTTCAACCTCCCTGCAGAAAGAAAGGCGCGCATGGCCAAGTCTCTCGTCATCGTCGAGTCTCCAGCCAAAGCCAAAACCATTAACAAATACTTGGGCAGCGACTACATCGTTTCCTCCAGCATGGGGCACATCCGCGACCTGCCCACATCGGGATCGACCAAGTCAAAGTCAGCGAGCAAGAAAGAGTCCACATCAACTACAAAGGGGAAAAGGGGCGACACCAAGCTTGGTGAATATGAAAAGCTGGTTCGCAGTATGGCCATCGATCCTGAAAATGGCTGGAAAGCGAGGTATGAGATTTTGCCGGGAAAGATGAAGGTCCTGATGGAGCTCAAAGCTCTTGCTGCCAAGGCCGATTCCATCTACTTGGCCACCGACCTCGATCGCGAGGGCGAGGCCATTGCTTGGCATTTGCGAGAATCCATTGGCGGCGAGGAGCGGCGCTACAAACGGGTCATTTTCAGCGAAATCACCAAGCAAGCCATTCAGCAGGCCTTTGCTTCGCCGGGGCAATTGAACATGGATCGGGTCAACGCCCAGCAAACCCGGAGATTTCTCGACCGCGTCGTGGGATACATGCTTTCCCCTTTGTTGTGGAAAAAGGTCGCGCGCGGGCTTTCTGCGGGACGAGTGCAATCCGTGGCCGTTCGGCTTATTGTCGAAAGAGAACGTGAAATTCGCGCCTTTGTACCGGAGGAATACTGGAAAATATTTGCCCTCCTCAAAGCCAAACCGCCTTTCCGGGCGCAGGTCAGCAAGTACAAAGGCAAGACTTTTTTGCCTAAGAACCAGCAAGAAGCAGATGCGGCCTTGGCGGAGCTGCAAAAATCCACTTATGTTGTAGCCGATTTCAAACAGACGCCTACCAAACAAAATCCATATCCTCCCTTTATCACCACGACGCTGCAGCAAGCCGCCAGCCTCCGTCTTGGCTTTAGCGTCAAAAAAACGATGATGCTGGCGCAGCATCTTTATGAAGCCGGTCTGATCACCTATATGCGTACCGATTCCACGCAATTGAGTCATCAATCCGTGCAGGCGTGCCGGAGCTTTATCAAAGCCACGTTCGGTGACCGCTATTTGCCGGACACCCCTCGCGTCTATGCCAGCAAGAAAGGTGCGCAGGAAGCCCACGAAGCCATCCGGCCCAGCTATGTGGAAAACACACCGGAACGCATGGATCGCTTGGATCGAGATCATGCCCGGCTTTATGAACTGATCTGGCGGCAATTCGTCGCTTGCCAGATGCCGCCGGCAGAATTCGACAGCACCAGCATCGTCATCACCGCCGGGGACTATGAACTGAAGGCTACCGGTCGGGTCATGCGCTTTGACGGGTGGATGAAGGTCCTGCCCCCGGTAGCCAAGAAAGACGAGGAAGCTGCTGAGCTGCCGGAAGTGAAGGTCGGCGAAATCCTTCCGCTCATCAAGCTGGAACCCAGCCAGCATTTCACCAAGCCGCCGGCTCGTTACACCGAAGCCAGTCTCGTTCGTGAGTTGGAAAAGCTGGGCATCGGACGGCCTTCGACCTATGCGCCCATCATTTCCACCATTCAGGAGCGCGGCTACGTCCAGCTCATCAAGCGGCGGTTTTTTGCGCAAAAGATCGGCGACATCGTCACCGATCGCTTGGTGGAAAATTTTAACAACCTGATGGACTATGGCTTTACTGCTTCGATGGAAGAGGAGTTGGATCAAATCGCTATGGGCAAGCGACAATGGCGGGCTGCTTTGGACGAGTTTTATGCGGATTTCAAGAAGCAACTTGCCGCAGCAGACCAATCTATGCGGCGCAACGAGCCGGTGCGGATTCCCGCCATCTCCTGTCAAACTTGCGGCAAACCGATGATGGTTCGCACCGGCGGCACCGGCGTTTTCCTGAGTTGCTCCGGTTATGAGCTTCCGCCCAAGGAACGCTGCAAGCAGACCATCAATCTCATTCCCGGCGAGGAAACCCTCGCGGTAGTCAGCGATGAGGATGAGGGAGATGCAACGGAATTGCTGCACCGTCGTCGCTGTCCCATTTGCGGCACGGCCATGGACAGCTATTTGGTGGATGCGCAGCGCAAGCTACACATCTGCGGCAATAACCCGGACTGCAAGGGCTATGAAGTCGAAGTCGGCAATTTTAAAATGAAAGGCTATGACGGTCCGGTCATTGTTTGCGACAAGTGCGGCGCGGACATGGTGCTGAAAAAGGGCCGCTTCGGCAAGTTCTTTGCCTGCACCAAGTACCCGGAGTGCAAGAATACCCGCAAGCTGCTGCGCAATGGTCAGCCGGCGCCGCCGAAAGCAGATGCCGTGCACATGCCGGAGTTGAAATGCGCCAAATCCGATGCCTACTTTGTCCTGCGCGACGGCGCCGTCGGGCTGTTTTTGGCGGCGCACACTTTTCCAAAGTCGCGGGAAACCAAGGCGCCTTTGGTAGAAGACCTGATTCGGCATCGCGAGGAATTGGACCCAAAATTCGATTACTTGGTTCAAGCCCCGGTGACGGATCCGGACGGTAACAAGGCTGTCATCCGCTTCAAGCGGAAAGAACGCATTCAATACTTGATGACGGAATACGACGACAAGCCGACCGGTTGGGAGGCGTACTACCAGGATGGAAAGTGGGAATGGAAGAGGATGCGGACGAAAAAGTAATGCAGAGCTTTCACGGGTCTCATGAATGCCACCGGGAAAATACGCTGACAAAACACTTGGCTTATAAGTTAGGTTTGTTAAATTATTCCGAGGGGAATTTCCTCATTGCATGTTCTCTGAATAACAGTAGCGAGGTAAGCTGTGGAACAGATTGCGGAAAATGAAAATATTTGACGTCAGCTTGATGAACTTCCAGCCGAGGCGAGGCGCGAAGTACTCGATTTCATCTCTTTCTTGCGGACGCGCTATCAAAAAGCAAATCGCAAAAAATCCACCAAGATGTTAAGACTATCTGATGAGCCATTTGTAGGCATTTGGAAAGACCGCGAAGACTTGAAAGATAGCGTCAGTTGGGTTCGCGGCGTTCGAAAACGCGAATGGACGAGCTAAGATGGACAGATTTGCTTTGGCTGATTTGCTCCGGCGTGAGACCTTCTCACATAAAACGTCCAGTTATTTCTCCAATCAGTTTTCCCCCGGCCAAGGATTTTCAATATCCAGCACCACCTTCCATCCTTCTGCTTCTTTCCTCCAAATTCGCATATAGCTGCTGCGTCGCGTTGTTCCATCCGATTCGCAGTTAGAAGTTCCATACGTGGTACATATTTAGCCAACTGAATAATTGTGTCATTTCGAACGGAGTGAGAAATCT
>DYKH01000760.1 GCA_020722685.1 Caldithrix sp.
CGTTACGCTTGATCGAAGAGAATCAGGGACGCTATGATGTCGCGCTCATTGATGAGATATTAACAGACCCCCCTAGCGGCCTTGAAGTAGTGAAGGAAATAAAAACCAAGTACCCTGACGTTGAAGTGATTCTTTTCACGGGTTGGGGAATGCAAGCGGGCATTGAAGCGCTACGCGCCGGTGCGTCTCGTTATTTTGCTAAACCGTTTGACAAAGACGAACTCGCGATGACAATTCGCTTTACAGCAAAATACGGTCAGGCTCGTCGTGAGCGCAAGATTCTAGCGGCATTTCAGCAGGTGTCCACCGCGATTAGTTCTTCCCTTGACAGCGCTGAAATCCTTAGACGCACTTGCCAAGCAGCAGTGGAATTGTTTAGTGTGGATCATAGTGGCTTGGTTAAGTTCGTCGAAGACTACGAACTAGGCAAGGTGGTAGCGGAGTTTCCAGACAAAGGTACGGTGGGAACTGTAATCCAGGCACGCGGCGTATTGCCTGAGGAAAGGTTGGTCTATCAGCAAGAGGTACTGAACATCTATGACATAGAAGCGGAACACTCGCTCGGCTCTGTGCGCGATACTCTTATGGGTTTTGGGCTCCAGTCCATCCTGATTGTGCCAGTCATCTTGCAGGGCAAAGTAGTCGCATCTTTTAGTCTTGATGCGATCGGTCGCAAGCGTGCGTTTTATCCAAATGAGATCGAATTGTGCAAGAGCTTGGCGAATCAGGTTGCAATAGCCATCAACAATGCGCGTCTTTACGAAGAAACACGCGAGGCGCGCGACTATCTGCACTCGCTCTATCAGGCAACCACTGAGATTATCTCACCGCGCGAGCCACAAGACGCTTTACAAAACATCGTGGAGACAGCGTGTCGTACGACAGGCGCGTGGCGCGCAGTGGCATTGCTAGTGGGAGAAAGCGAACGCCCGCGCGTTCTCGCTTCATTCGGATTTGAGGTAGAAGTAGACGCAACTTCCATTCGCCGAGAGCGCGGAATCTCCAATTCTGTTCTCAAATCTGGTCAACCCCAATTTATCTCAGATACGGAAGCAGAATCAGGCAGAGTTCATCCTGCTACGCTCGAACAAGGGGTCAAAGCTGCTGCCTGTTTGCCTCTGCCACTCACTGGCAAAAATATCGGTGTACTCTGGATTCACTTGCGCGAAAAACACACTTTTTCAGAGACAGAACAACAAGCGCTGCAAGTCTATGCCAATCAATCCGCAATTGCCTACGACA
>DYKH01000213.1 GCA_020722685.1 Caldithrix sp.
AGCAGATTCTTCGTCCCCGAACCTTCGCGCAGCATCACGTACATTCCCAGCCGAAGCTTTTCCCGCGCTTCCTCGACGGTTGTGCATTCGTGATCCGATTCCACGCCGGCAGCAATGTAGGCGTTCAAATCCTTGCCGCTGAGGCCCGGCGCATGGCCGTCGATGCGCTTGTCCGGAACGATTTTGATTTTATCCAGCACATCCGGCTCGGCGTTCAGCACACCAGGATAGTTCATCATTTCCGCCAGGCCGAGTACCCATTTCTCCCGCAAAAACGGAAAAATGTCGAACGCTCGCAGCTCCGACCCGGCCGTTTCCAGTGAGGTAGACGGCACGCAGGAGGAGAGCATGAAAAAGACGCTCAGCGGATTGTACTTGCTGGATTCCATCATGTAGCGGATGCCTTCATAGCCCAGCACGTTGGCGATTTCGTGGGGGTCGGCGACCACAGAGGTCGTGCCCAAGGGGACGACGGCGCGGGCAAACTGCGGCACTTCCACCATGGAGCTTTCGATGTGCACGTGGCCGTCGATGAATCCGGGCGCCAGGTACATCCCTTTCAGATTGACCTCTTCTTCCCCACGATAGCCGCTGCCCAAACCGATGATGGTATCCTCGTAAATGGCCACGTCGGTTTCCACAATCTCCGCAGAATAGACGTTGACCACCCTGGCGTTTTTCAACACCAAATGGCACTTGCTTTGGCCGCGAGCGGCCTTAATTCTATCCGCTAACATGGTTACCTCGCAGTTCAACTCGGTAGATTAAGTCGTAGGATGATTTCCCTCAGCAGCTTTTGCAGTCCCAAACCGGCCTTTTTTGCCGTGTCGGTGACTTCCGCATGGCTGAGCTCTTTCTTGGCCATGCCCGTAGCCAGGTTCGTAATAACCGCAATCCCCAACACCCGCAGATGCCGCTGCCGCGCCACGATCACCTCGGGCACAGTGGACATGGAAACAGCATCGCCACCCAGCGTGCGCAGCATGCGAACTTCGGCTGCGGTCTCGTATGCTGGTCCGGTCACCCAGCAAAAAACACCTCTTCGAAGTCGAATTTTTAAATCGTTGCCGGCTTGTTCTGCCAGTTGCAGTAATTCCTTATCATAGGCTTGCGACATGTCCGGGAATCTCGGTCCCAACTGATTTTCTGCTCTGCCGATGAGTGGATTGTTGAAGGCGAAATTGATGTGATCCGTTATCAACATAAGATCACCTGGCAAAAAGGTTGGATTCAATCCACCGCAGGCTGTCGTGAGGATAAGCTGCGTCGCCCCCAAGCTGGCAAGCAGATGAATGGGATAGGCCACCTCTTCCAAAGAATAGCCTTCGTAGAAATGCACCCTTCCTTGGATGATCAAAGTCGGGACGCCGCCGATTTCGCCCAGAACCCAGCGCCCTTGATGGCCGGGCACGGTCGATTTGGGATAATATGGAATGTCCACGGTGGGAATGCTCATCGTCTTTTCCACCTTGTCGGCAAATTGACCCAATCCGGAGCCGAGGATGATAGCCACCTGCGGAGTAGGAAAGTCGCGCTCAGACAAAAACCTCAAAGACTCTCTAATTTTTTCTTTCAAAAGCGTCTGCATGATCGCCAATCGGTTAAGCAGTTCTATTTACTAGATAAGATGTCGACAAGCTGCTGAGCTTCTTCAAGGTCGTTTTTCACTTCTTCGCAAGTCAGTTCTGTATGATCGAGAGTCGGGTAGCGCTCGGAAAAGTAATACCCTGACACGCGCTCACATAGCTCTTTAAAAGACGCCAATTCCGGTTCATGTTCTATAGCTTCATCAAGGAGCGCATCCAACTCGTGAATCTTCTTGAGGCTCCATCCTCTTACCAGCAAAAACGACTTGAGATACTTTTCTAAAGATTATTGGAGAAAAGAGGCAGCACCCTCGGCATCTTCCTGTTCCAGAAGGACAGTAATTCGTCGCCAATCTTTCTGCGCCACTTTCTTCCAATCGTCGGGATACAACGAACTCCCTGAGCTTGTCATAATTCCATCCCAGTCTCTAAGATTTGGTTAATAAATTGATCCCCTCTGTCAATCCTCTTGTCGATCTCTTCTTGGGTCAGAACCAAAGGCGAGATGGGGAGCCCTTTTCGCAAGTCTCGCAACAAACGCCTCACGGTCGCCATACGGCCAAAAAAGCGCTCTTGGGTTGGGGCTATGATCAAAAGATCTATGTCGCTGTCCTCCGTGGTCTCGCCTTTGGCAAAGGAACCGTATACGATGACCCTGTTAGCGTTGTATTCGCCTTTTAACCGCGCACTAATGGCGCTCAAGCGTTCCATCACCTGCTGCATTTTTCAACCTCGATCGACGTTCTACCCGTTTCATCTACGGCTGATCCTTTGAGAGTGGAGGCTCCAATAGAGCACACGTTATTCGTCCAAGACACGAAAACGGCCCACGGATCA
The DNA here is from genome assembly GCA_020722685.1 of Caldithrix sp. The sequence continues at coordinate 2,424 of DYKH01000213.1, forward strand.
ACTATCGAATGTTCTCCGCAAACCTTCGGTCCCGCGTTTTGGTATCCGCTAATGACAAAATGACCAATCGATTCCGTTCATTCCATAATGATCTCGCACCACTTAATCTACAACAGAACTACAATAACATCCCGGCAATCGTAGCCGTGCTAAAGGAGACCAGAGCGCCGGCAATCATAGCCCGAAAGGCAATGCGCGATAGATCGGAGCGTCGTTTGGGAGTTAAGGCGCCAATGCCGCCGATTTGAATGCCAATAGAAGAAAAGTTTGCAAAGCCGCACAAGGAGAAGGTGGCAATCACAATGGCCTTGGCCGACAAATCCGCGGCATGGACGTGCTTGGCCAATTCCGAGTAAGCGACAAACTCGTTAATCGAGATTTTGATGCCGATCAAATTGCCCACTTGGGCGGCTTCGCTCCAAGGAACTCCCATTACAAATGCCAACGGAGCGAACAGAGTTCCCAATAGAGTTTTTAGACTGCCCGGGAAAACGCCGGAATATTCGTTTTTCATTTCTATGAGCGCCCCGCCTAAAAGCTTGCCGTCGATCAGGCGATCCATGAAACCGAGAATCACATCGACTAGGCCGATTAGGGCAATGAATGCCAGAAGCATGGCGCCAACGTTCACCGCCAGTTTCAGACCGTCGCTGACGCCGCGGGCAGCAGCATCCAAAAGATTGTCGGCCCGTCCTACATCCGGGATATCCACGTCTCCTGCTGTTTTGGAATGCTCCGTTTCCGGCAAGAACAGCTTGGCCATGACCAAAGCGGCCGGTGCCGCCATGACGCTGGCGGCGATCAGTAGGCTGGGACTAATTCCCATCCGCATGTAACCGGCCATGACGCCGCCGGCAATCGTACCGAAGCCACCCACCATGACCGCATGCAATTCGGAAATCGTCATCTCGTCGAGAAAAGGTCGAATCAGCAAGGGCGCTTCCGTCTGGCCAAGGAAAATATTGGAGGTGCATGACAGGGTTTCGGCGCCAGAGGTGCCCATGGTCCAGCGCATGAAGCGCGCCATCATTTGCACAATGGCTTGCATGATGCCAAGATAGTAGCCAATGGACATGACCGCCGAGAAAAAGATGATGGTCGGCAGCACCGCGAAAGCGAACTGGAAGCCGAATGTTTGCGTGAATTCGGCCTTGGCCAGATTGCCGAATAGGAACACACTGCCGAGATCGGAGAGCCGCAAGAAGCGATCCACTTTATCGCCAAGGGCGGCGAGAATCGCCTTGCCATAGACGCCGCGCTGAATGATCATACCCAGGGCGATCAACATGGCGGCTGCAAAAAGGAACCGATAGAACTGGGGCTTTCTAATCAGGCGAGCAACGACACATGCGAGCAGGATGCCCCACAAGGCCGGGCCGGCAACGCCGTACCGGTCCAGATAAATTGAAACGGTAACGCTCGCCGCGCTAAGCAGCAATAGAACACCAGCGGAATACGCTTTTGCCGCAATCGCTTTCTTGCAAGCAAGCTTGTCCTTGAAAATGTAGAGGAGGATGAGAAAGGCAAACAGGAACATGCTGATCCACGAGACCGCCGATTCCTTTAGAATCATGGTGGCAAAAAGAAACTGCAGACCGAATCCCCAAATGAGCACCCGCGGTTTGATGGCTTTCTTGTTGGTGGAAAAAAGAAATGCGATTCCAAGAATGACTGCTAAACCGACCAAGCCGATGAGCTTCATAGCCTCTCCTATTTTCCTCCTTTGACAGGTTCATCACTTGGGAAGACTTCGTGACAAAAGCGACAGCGGGCTTCATAGATATCGCTGGCGCCCACCACCACGCGCGCCGAGTCTCTGCTCAAACGCTGGGTACGATTGGCAGGATTGCCGCATTTGACACAGATGGCCAAGGTTTTGGTTATGTACTCGGCCACGGCCAAAAGCTGCGGGATGGGCTCGAAGGGCTTGCCGGTGTAGTCCTGATCTAATCCGGCGACAATGACTCGCTTGCCTTGTAAAGCCAGTTCCTGACAGACATCCACTAAATCCATGCCAAAGAACTGCGCTTCATCGATGCCCACAACCTTCGCCTCCTTGGCCTTTTGTAGAATTTCCGTCGCCGACGACACGGCGATGGAGGGAATTCGTTGAGCGTCGTGGGAAACGATGTGACCCATAGAATAGCGATCGTCGATCAACGGCTTAAAGATCGCAATCTTGAGCTTGGCAATTTCCGCGCGGCGCAGACGACGAATCAATTCCTCAGTTTTGCCGCTAAACATGCTGCCGCAAATGACCTCAATCCAGCCAATGCCCTTTGGAACAATTTCTTGCATTCGGTTTCTCCTGTTGCATTCCGGCCTCCGGAAGAACCTTTGACCCGGCGCGCATCGAAAAGGACGTCTCTGTTTCTCCCGACAAGCTCACTCTTGACCACAACCTAAGCATACCACGAGTCGGCCTGCCCTATCATGAAAAGTATTCGAGGTGCTGCTATCGTCTGAATAGCCAAAGTATCAGGGTAACCAATATGGACAGCACGATGCTGGTGACAATGGGAAAGTAGAGGGTCATGTTGCCGCGACGATAGACGAGATCGCCAGGCAATTTTCCCAAGGGAAAACCAAGCCTATTGACAACGACGAGCACCGCTCCCAAAACCGCGATCAGGAGGCCCACTCCGATCAGTATTCTACCAAGGTTCTCCATTTTGATTAAAGGCTGTTAAACAAACGTTCCACGTTCTTTCCGCTTGACCGTTCATGGTCCGAAAATCGTCAGGCGACTTGAGAAGCGTAGGATTCCGGCGGGTCACCGATGATCACCACCGTTCCCAGATACGCGTCATCTTCCCCTCGGACGGGAAACAATCGCAACAAAAGCAGTTTCCCTTGAAATTGCACCGGCGATTCGTAACCTTTTGCTTTACGATCCCGGAAATTATTGACGGCCTCCAAAGCTTCATCCGCGATGTCCTTTGGCAAAAAATCCTGTAGGGTGTCTCCTATCTGCATCGCGACAAAAGTGCCCGCAGGTCCCTTCTGCGCACGGTTGGCATAGACAATTCGATTACCGGCATCGGCAAAGACAATTTGCCAAGGAAGAGCGCGCAGTATTGCCTTAGTCGCTTCCGCCGGGAGAGACGCATGATCGAGGGTGGTACGCATCCTCTCTTCGATCTGCCGCACCAAATGCACAACATGCGACGTGGCTTTTTCCCCATAAACCGCCTGATCAATTTTGCTGAAAGCCTGCACCAGCCGTTTGTTATCGCCCGGTCGGAGAACTTGCAAAGCACGAGGATAGATGTCCTTCTTCTCTGTGGCCAAATGCTGCCAGCGGGCTGCCAGGTACTCGGCGATTCTTTTGCCCATTATCAAAGTTTCTTCGCTTACGCCTTTCTCAAGCTCAGCGATTTTGGACAAGAGTTGGACGATTAACTCCCGCTCTGCTTCATGATCCATCAGCATGGAATGGATGAGTCCGGCCTGTGGAACACCTCGCAATACCATGAGGGGGAAAAGATGATTTTCCTCTTTGACGTTGTGAACCCTGTCACCAAACTCCAACAACAGGGTCAATGCTTGCTGAATGCGGGCCGAATCAACCTCTCCATGCGCCAGGTTGCCAATCTCCTGCTCGAGTACGGATAAGATTCGCTCGATGAGGCCATGCTCGGCCAAGAGGTATTCATCCCATGACGGTGGCATCAAGTCGACCCTCCCCGATTTTCTCTGGGCAAGGACGAGTATGGCAGGGTTTTCAAAACATACCGCAGACCGGGTTCCATATCTCCCAGGCCGACCACCACCAAATCCGCCAGCTTTTTGCCCGGCAGGACAAATTTGGCAAACATCGGTCGAACCGTGGTCAAATACTGATCGATGACCGATTCCTCGGAGCGGCCCCTTTCGCGTCTATCCCGCTGCAAGCGGCGAATAAAGCAAATGTCCAGCGGGGTGTCTATGTAGACTTTGAAATCTATCCAGCGGCAAAGATCGGGAACGGCGTAAAGCAGAATGCCATCCACAATGACCACGCGCGCCGGACCGGCTGGCATTCTTTCTCTTTTGCGGTTATGCATGGCAAAATCGTACAGCGGATGCTCGATTCTCAGCCCTTGCTTCAGCGCCTGCAAATGGCTGATCAACAAGGCAAAGTCTATGGCCTCGGGATGATCGTAGTTGATGGTTTGGCGTTGTTCCAGAGAAATCTCGGACCGGTCTTTGTAATAGTAATCTTGAGAAAGTATGAGCACGTCCTTGGCCGGCAAGGCGGCACGGATCCGTTCCGCAAAAAAGCTTTTGCCGGAACCGGAAGGGCCGGCGATGCCGATGACGTATGCAGAATCTTTTTGCGCGGTCGAATTCATGGCACCAGAAAATCTCCGCTAAAAGCAAGAGGCAGCAACTGCGACAATGGCAATACCTGATACTCTTTCTCGCTAGCCGCCATGATGATGGCAATGTCGCCAGCCAAATCCCACAATACTTGCCGACAAGCGCCGCAGGGCGGGACGATGGCGCCGGAGGAGGTGGAAATGGCGATAGCCACAAACTCCCGTGCGCCTTCGGAAATCGCTTTGAAAACGGCCACTCTTTCCGCACAAATGGTCAAGCCAAAGGAGCTGCTTTCAATGTTGCAGCCGCAGAAAACCCGGCCGTCTTTGCTCTCGAGGGCAGCGCCGACCGAAAAACGCGAATAGGGTATGTGGGCATGCCGCATTGCCTCTTGCGCTTGACGTATGAGCGATTCCTTTTTCTGCACCAATACCTCGATTAGAGACAAAAAAATCCAAAGTCCGTGAAGACTTTGGATTAGATTTTTAGCTGAGGCAAGTAAGCGCAAGCACCATAGAACATTCCAGGACTAATCGTGGGATAGGAATAACCTCATTGGTGTTTCCGCTGCTGCTCGACTCAAAACGGTAGATCGTCGGCCTCCTGCGCCGTAGGCTCGACGAAATCGGCCTCCGGCGGCACAGTCGGTTCCGGTATTTCTGCCCCGGGACGTTCGCCTCGGCTTTCTAACAACTGGATTTGCGCAGCGTTGACTTCGGTGATGTACCGCTTAATGCCATCTTTGTCGTCCCACGACCGTGAGGTTAAGCGGCCTTCAACATAGACCCGCGATCCCTTCTTCACAAACTGGGATATCACTTCAGCTTGTTTGCGCCAAATAACCACACGATGCCAGTCGGTGCGCTCCTGCGGCTTCCCTTCTTGATCCTTCCAAGAAGTGTTGGTGGCAATGCTCAAAGTTAGCACCGCCGCTCCGGCCGGCGTGTACTTTAGCTCAGGATCAGCTCCCAATCTGCCAATGAGCATGACTTTGTTCAAGGTGCCTTTGCTGTCGAACATCTTTGAACCCCTTCCATTGAGATGAGAAACCAACTACCACGCTAAATGATTTGTCGGCGAATCATAACAATAATTTGTTAAATAAGCAAGCGGTTTTTTCTGCCAATCGTCCGCAGATGGGCAGTCAAAACTCTTGGATATCATCACCAGAGTTTTTATACTAAGCCGACCAAAGGATGAATTGAACATAGACTTGCTACCGGACACTTTTAAACCGACCACGGATCATCACGGAATGACACGGATT
>DYKH01000761.1 GCA_020722685.1 Caldithrix sp.
CTGTCGCCTTTGGAGAATTGCACGATCAACCCCAATCAACATCAAGAATCCGTGTGATTCCGTGATGATCCGTGGTTGGTTTAAGTGTCCGGTAGCAAGCCTTTGGAGTGGAGATGAGCTTGGCGGCCTTGACGTTTTCTTTGGGTACTTGGCGGTTTCGTCTAACCGCAAAGGGCGCCAAGAATGCGCAAGGAGCGCAAAGATGAAAATGAAGACTGTGTGCAACGCTTTGAGCCATGTGGGTTTTCTTGGCGGCCTTGGCGCCTGCTTTGGGTTCTTTGCGGTTTGGCTCTTCTTTTTTTTGTTGCAGAAAGAGGAATTATTTCTCAAATTCGCAAGGTTTTATTCAGGCGCAGACACCTGTCACCAGCGGACTGGAAAGCAGGACAAGCCGGATTTTTTGATGACTTGCAGCAGTTGGCAAGGGAATGATGAAAATTTGGGACGAGGATGCGATTCACTAAACTAATTCAACAGATACAAACCGTTTTTTTGTTGGCCGTCTTGTTATACCCGGCTTTCATTTGGGGAGCTAATAAAAATCACCTCTGCTTTGATCTACATGGCGAATGGAACTATGTTCCGGGCGAAGTTATCGTAAAACTTAAGCATGCTGTGCCGAACGCTCAGGCGACCTTGGGTGCGGGAACAGTCTTTGCGCCTACCTTAGTGCTCGATGCTCGACCGCTATTTCCCCAAAATGCAAAAGAAAAATTACGCAAAGCGATCCCGGATGACCTGAGCCGGATCTACAAGTTCGCCGTGGCGAAAGAAACCGACATCCGCTTGTTATGCCAAAAACTTGTAGCTAGCGGCCAGGTAGAGTACGCCGAACCCAATTACCTTTTGCCGGTAGAGGCTGTCCCCAACGATTCTCTCTATGATCAGCTCTGGCACCTGAAACAGATCCAAGCAGAGAAAGCTTGGGACATTGCCAAAGGCAGCTCATCGGTCATCATTGCCATTATCGATACCGGCGTCGATTGGGATCACCCGGACCTTTCCGCTAATATTTGGCACAACGCCGGGGAAGTCCTCGATGGCCTTGACAACGACGGCAACGGCTTTATCGATGACATTCGCGGCTGGGATTTTGTGGACGATGTTTCGGACTATGCTGCGGGTGAGGACGGCATCAAGGAAGACAACAATCCAATGGACTTTGACGGACATGGGACGTTTGTCGCCGGCCTTGCCGCGGCCACTACTAACAACCGGATCGGTGTCAGCTCC
>DYKH01000762.1 GCA_020722685.1 Caldithrix sp.
TTGACCGCGACACGCAGGAAGTGAAGGGCGTCTCGCTGGTGATGCCCAACGCGGGTGAAGTCATCCACGAAGCGGCGATGGCGATGCGCTTCCGCGCTAAATTGGAGGATTTCATTGACCTGATCCACGTCTATCCCACAATGGCGGAGGCGTTAAAAATCGCGGCGATTTCGTATTTCAAAGACCCCGCGAAACTGTCGTGCTGCGCGGAGTAGCGCAAGTCTCCGACTTGCGACGAAGACCTTTGGTCTGCGTTATGGAAGGAAAGAAAAAAGACATCCGAAGCCTTGCGACTTCGGATTTTGCATTTATCCAAATGGTAAAACCCTTACTCTTGACTTCCCCTCATCCACTGTAACCAACGCGCCTTTCTCCAAAACGGATTCATGTTCTCGCAAAATCTTTACCAGTCTATCTCCCAAGACTTCAGGAAACACATCCTGCGTGCGAACTTGAATCACACTCGGGCTTTCTGCGCGTGTCAGCGCCAACAAAACGCCAAAATCAAGATCGTGAGTGAAAACGATACATCCATTTTCCCGCGCCCATGACATGATGACATCATCGGAGACGCGCATATCTCCCACCGTCGACCAGTGAACTGCTTCCCAACCTGCCTGTTCCAGAACCTTCACCCAATCGGGCGAAAGATTCATATCAATCAAAATCTTCATGCGCCAACCAGCGGCAACTCGATTTCTTCGACGCGCCAAGCGGCATACATCAGGGCTTCGCGGATATCCTCTGCTTCAAGATATGGATACGCCTTGAGAATTTCCTTATTATCATGTCCTGCAGCGATGAGACCGATAATCATCCCCACTGTCACACGTAGACCGCGGATAGTGGGTTTGCCGCCCATCACGTTGGGATCGAAGGTAATTCGCTTTAGGTTCTTCATGGTTCATGCTCCTGTGCTTTATTTTACCCCATCCAAATTACGGCGCATACCACTCGAACTGACTGAGCCGCTCGTACAGCATCATGTGCATACTGCTGGAGAAAGTTGACTTGAGGCAATGCCGCGACATTTTCGGCGCGTGGGGCGGGGTGAAGAGCACAACTCGAGCCTTATTGAGTCGAAACTCCGCCCTGGCTTCGATCAGGTTGCCAACGATGCGCGAATACCTGTCCGATTTTTCGAGGCCTTGCCCAGCGTTTTGCAGTTCATCATCTGCCTGATCATTTACACTCTATCTGCCGTCAGCTACAACCGGTTATAGGCAACCTG
>DYKH01000763.1 GCA_020722685.1 Caldithrix sp.
CAAATTCATAGGGAAAACAGCCTCAATCAACCCACAGATTTGGCGATAGAGGCTATTTTTAAAGAGTTATATATGTTCATAATGATTTTTCATAAAATATGCGGGCTATTGTCTGTAATCCCAATACTTGTAACAGCCGGAGGCGGTCCAGAAGGCGTCGCCGCCGGTGCTGAGAGACGGAGAGGATATTCCGGCTTTGTAAGGATCAGCCCAGCTGACGTGTCCGTCTCCGTAAAGAAAGTTTGCGCCATTGCCATGGAGCCTCAATATCGTTCCTTCATCCAACCCGGTATATATCTTCAGTCTTTCATACCATCCCCAGTCCCAATCCAAGTCCTGCTCAATGCCGTTTGAGGTCGGGGCGACCATTATGAAGCGGGAGGTGTCCCTTATCTGTTCGAACTTCAGTCCGGAATCGTTGATTCCCGTGAAACCCCCGCTTTGTGTATATGTCCTTGAAGGAAAATTTCCGGTTCCCAGCCGGAGATCGCAAGGGCAATTCATGATGGGAGGATAATACTTTCCCCAGCCGCTCTCGCCGTCATAGTTTAAGTTCGGCAGATAGTTGTTGTACGGCTCGAAGAGCTTCAGGAGGGATATTGGCAGGAAGTTGTCAGCCGGGAAATACGGCATGTAACTTTGGTAGTCGGTAGTGTAATAATTTATTCCAAGGCCTAATTGTCTCAAATTGCTTGAGCAGGCCGAACGTTTTGACATGTCCCTGGCTCCCTTCAGAGCCGGAAGCAGCATCGCCATCAAAATTGCGATGATCGCTATCACCACCAGCAATTCGATCAATGTAAAAGCCATTGAGCGCTTCCGGCCACATCCCGTCCGGTTTTGCCTCCGTTCCGGCGTCTGCCGTCGCAGGGAAGGCATTACTGGCGATCCGATCGACATGGCTTTCATCCTTTTCATGGCCGATCCCCGTGTGCGCAACTAGCTGTTCCAACGTATTCTAACACCGCCGGCGGGCAATGTCAATGGCAAATCCTAAAAAACTGACAGGAATTTTGATTTTTATCATGCCGGATAATATATGCGGAGAAAGCAAAAATCAAGTGTAAAATGCGAAAAGGGGCAGGAGTTTCTTCGGGAAATGCCTTCCTCCCCCGCTTCGCTTGCCGGAGCGGGGGGGAAGGCGGGATTCGAACAGGAAAGACAAAATCATGCTAAAAAATAGCCTGAAAAGCGCAGACTTCTCTTGTCCCGGTTTCATTCGGTTTATC
>DYKH01000214.1:0-3837 GCA_020722685.1 Caldithrix sp.
CAAACTCATCGCCAAAAACAACGCTGACTTCTTCATACAAAACTCCTTTGAAAACTATTTAGTTGTGCGCGTGATCCGTGGCACGCTTATTTTTTGGTGCGCGCGATCATAAGGAAACCGCAGTGGCCACAAGAAAGCGGCGATAAAGTAACAGGCTATCTGGTATTCGTCCTCTTTATCGCAGTGCGTATAAAACGTTTCGTGTCGGCGATAGCCGATCCATGCGCCAATCAAGAGGTGAAGCCAGAGTGCCGCTAGGACAAGGTAAATCCATAGTGCTTCGGAGACAGTGAAGAGCGTCATGTGGGGTGTCTTTTAGGTCAAATGGTCGGGGTTTCCGTCGTATTGGATTTCAATCACCGGCGGCGCGCGCCATTCTTGAATGTATGGAACGAAAGGTTTCATCAATGCCATGGTGATCAATGCCACCGCGCTGTAAAAAAGGATTTGAGCAGGAAAGGGCAGGCGTTCAATCCATTGATCGAGGAGCCTAAGGTGGTTAATGATTTTGTGCATGGCAAAGTTCCGTGTGATGGGTTTCCTAAAGCACCCGGCTGAGATGCTTTAGGAAAGAGACGGCAAGGCCGTCCCGTCCTCATGGATAGCGGCATGACCCGGTGACTCGCCTGCGCTGGAGGAGGGGTGCTAGACCCCGTGACGCGCATCGAATCACGGCTCGGGTTATTTGTGCCCAGTGTCTTCCGTGACGGGGCGAGGCAACCGCTGAGCTAGACCTCGCACCTCGTTATGGCCGGTGCCGCCTTCTGGTTGTGGTGTTGATTTCAGGCTCTCACAGGTTTTCTTTTTGGCAAGTATTTAGGATTTTCCTACCTTCCGGTGGGAGTCATCCGTCAAGGTTTGGGAGTCATTCATCAAGGTCCCCTCGTTTTTTCCTTGATTAGTGCTCATAAATTGTTGTTTTCATGTTGGGATGGCTGTTTCACCCACCAATTTAATATTTACCTTGACGAATGACTCCCATCCGAAAAAGTTGCGAGTCTTTGTGTTCAACAAACGGTCGTTTGTTGAACACAAAGAAAAACGCCCTACAGAGGGCGTTTTTTTGATTCTTTCGTGTTAGTTTTCCCATAAATAAAACAATGTAAGGAAAACGTATGCATAAGCGTATTGGCTATGCCCGTGTGTCCACTGACGACCAGATGCTCGATCTGCAACTGGATGCACTTACAAAGTCGAGATGTGACTCGGTGTACCAGGAAACCGCATCGGGCAAATCGGCGGTTCGTCCTGAACTTGCACATTGCCTGAAAGCACTGCGTGCGGGTGATGTGCTTGTCGTATGGCGACTGGATCGGCTTGGGCGGTCTTTATCTGACCTGGTGCGCATTGTCTCAGAGCTGGAACAGCGCGGGGTCGGCTTTGAGTCGCTAACCGAGAAGATTGACACGACCAGCGCCACGGGCAAGCTCACTTTTCATGTGTTTGCGGCGCTCGCAGAGTTCGAGCGGAACATTATTCGTGAACGCACGAAGGCGGGCTTGGATGCGGCGAGGGCGCGTGGGCGTAAGGGTGGGCGCAAGCCCGCGTTGAATGACAAGCAGGTGCGGGATATTCGGGCATTATTGGCTGATCCACAGATTCAGGTGTCGGATGTGGCCAAGAAATTCGGTGTATCCAGAACCACGCTCTATAAGTACACTGCATGAATCATGTAACTATTGGATGATTTTCAAATGCAACAAATAACACTCGATCAACTTCGCTCCATGAGCGCAGCGGGAGGGATTCGTTCTGTCACCCTGATGGGTGATGACGGGGCGTTCTGCATTCGAGCGCTTACCCAGCGTGGAGAAGAGGCGTTGTTGATGACGCAGCGAGGAAATACTCGTCGCTTCGCACACATCAATAAGGCTGCCGCAATGCTCAAGGAAATGGGTATTGAAGATGTCCTATTAAGTTTGCAGAACTGGGAGCCTGAACAGTCCCAATCAGGTCGAGTGTCTCGCCCTGATCGGAGCGAAGCCATGAAACGTGCTCATGAGGCCGCAGCGTATGACGCATGGTTTCATGAACAGGTGGATACCGCCATATCCGAAGCGGACGACCCCGCGACGGTATGGGTGGGGGACGACAATGCCAGTGCGAGTTGGGTCGCCCGGCGTGCCGAATTACTCAAGCGCATTGCGGGCGGTGCAGATTGATGCAATTGGTATGGCTGCCTGGCGCCATCGGAAGCCGTGATGCGCAGTTGGAGTACATCGCTCAAGATAACCCACGTGCTGCCATCGAACAGGGCGATCGTATCGCCCATCAGGTTGGTCTACTGACAGAGCATCCCGAGATGGGGCGCGTGGGGCGCAGGCAAGACACCCGCGAACTAGTCATTAGCAGGACACCGTTTATCGTGGTCTATCGGCTCAAGACAGGGCGCATCGAAGTACTTAGGGTGCTTCATGCCGCGCAGAAGTGGCCGCCAGTCATGTAACATCAGGTTACGACAACAAGTTACAAGAGGCGACAATGGCATTGGTCAGTGTGTCACAGGCTGCGAGACTGGCTGGAATCAGCCGTCAGCATCTGTACAGGAAATACATCAAGCCCGGTGAAATAAGCGTCCAGCGGGATGATAAGAGCGATCCTGTCATTGACACCTCGGAGCTGCTCCGGGTGTTCGGGCGGCTTGTTGGTGACACATCGTGTGACGACAACACGTTACAAAAGACGACACCAGAAAAAACCATGGGTGACAACGGATTGTTGACAGAACTTCAAGTGAAGTTACAAATGTTGGAGGCTGAAAACAGAGCGCTCCATGCGCGGCTGGAGGACAAGGAAAAAAATCTTCAGGATGTGCGCCAGGCTCTGCGTTTGATTGAGGATATGCGCCCCAGGGATGAAGCTAAGCTGTGGTGGAAACGGATCTGGTAATTTGATAACGCGCAGAAGCAGCACTAAGGGTGCTTTCTGAATTGCTTATTCAGAAATAAGAAAACTATCAACAAGGGAGTAATACATGGCGACGGCTTCTGAAATGCTCGAACAATTGATGCGGAAAAAGGGATTTTCGCAACGCGGCCCAGTAGAGCTTGTTTCCATGCCAGAACAACGGCATGAAGTCAGTAAAGTTCAGTTACCACTTTGGCCTGAGCCTGTGCGTGGTGTGCCTAACTCTGTATTACGCAGCGCGCTTTTTGGGGCTATCAAGCGCGGCAAGCGTGCTTATCAGGACGGAGTAAAGAAGGCCAGCATCGAAGGCGTGACGGTAGTACACACTGGCCCGCAACTTGACCAGGCAGACTTGGATGTATGGGAACAATGCCTGCATCTCGCCCGTACAGGCGGATTAGGTATGGAAATTCGTTTTACCGGGCACGGCTTCTTAAAAGCTATCGGACGTAGCACCGGAAAGAGCCAGCATGAATGGCTGAAGTCAGCATTGCGCCGACTCATGACCTCTCTCGTTGAGCTAGAAGACGGAAAAAAAGCGTACGCCGGTCAGCTAATTCACCGCTGGTTTAGAGACGAATTGACGGGTCATCATGTCATGGAGCTAAACCCCGATATTGCCAGAATGTACGGAGCTGACGGGTGGAGCCAGATTGAATGGGAGCAGCGCCAAAAGCTGAAAAATCAACCGCTCGCACAGTGGCTACATGGCTTTTACAGCACACACGCCACCCCCTATCCCTACAAAGTTGAGACATTGCACCAGCTTTGCGGGAGTGAGGCGGAACGACTTGATCATTACCGCGAAAAGCTAAAGAAAGCGCTGGCCGAGGTAGCTGATACAACCGGATGGACGTGGGAAATCAACGTCGGCGACTTGGTTGTCATTAAGAAAAAACCGACGCCAAGCCAATACCAAAACATCATAAA
>DYKH01000214.1:3937-7881 GCA_020722685.1 Caldithrix sp.
TAGCAGCGGGAGAGGCACGGCATAGCAGCGGGAGAGGCACGGCATAGCAGCGGGAGAGGCACGGCATAGCAGCGGGAAATACGAAAAAAAAAAAGCCCTTCAAAGCCATCTGTGGCAAGGCTTTCGGCGTTTTTTATTTTTCGAGCTAATCATTCTTTAATCTATATTTAATCTACGCGCGTTGTGCGCGAGGGAAAAACAAAATCTCTTAGCATTGATTTCGTTTTTTTGACTTCCGGGGCTCCGCCCCTAGACCCCCGCTGGCGGCAAGGCCGCCTCACGCTTCGTTGAAGTCATCAAGCTTTGTCCGAACTGAAAAACCAAACAGCCGGTTTAGCGAGGTCACGGGTTTTCGATGGCGGATGACGACCCTAACGCATTCAAAAATTTACGGCTGGCGAAAAAAAACCCGCCGAAGCGGGTTTTGGTGTGGTTTTTACTTTGAGTAGACGTGATGCACCCATCGGCCTCGGCCGTCGCCATGACCAAGGTCAAGCGATGTCGCCGCCAAAGCGTCTGAGAGCGTCATACATAGATTTTCCTGGTAATTAGACACTTGGCCCTGCGCGAACGCGTATCGCGTCGCATGCGGGCTTTGCGGGCCTTTTAGGCCGCCGATACGCCGGAGGGCGTCACGGTAGCTCTGGTACGCGCTTTTAAGGTCACCAGCATGACCTTTTAGGAGTTGACCGCCCTGCTCATTGGCAATTTTTAATGCCTGTTTGATAGCCTGGACAGCCTCATTGCGGGTCTCCGGGTGGATGAACACTTCTCGTGTCCTCCCGCCCTTCGTTCCACTCACTACGGTTATTTTCCCGAATTTTTGGAGCTGTTCGCCCCAAGATTCAAGACTTTTGGCGCTTCTAACAGTTTCCATAATGCGCAGCCCAAGGGCTGCCTGGAGCCGCAGAGCCGCTGCTGCGTCAGGCCGTGCTAAAGCCCGGCCTGAGCCATTTTCTAAGCGTTCAATCGCGCTTTTAAGCATGTCATCAGACATGGCTGTTTTGGTGCCCTCCCTCGACGTCCCGGCAATGCAGAGGGCTTTGCAGCAAAGCTGCGGATGCTTAGGGTTGGCCAAATCACGGATGTGCGATTTTTTGCTGTTTCGCATGGCCACGCGGAGCGCGGCCATGCGATTTTGTAGTGTTCGGGGTTTAATCTCGTTGTTCAAACGGGACTTTATGTAGGCCTCTATGTGTTTAACTTTGAGGTTGTCGATGCTTTTAATCTGGATGTTCGCCTCGGACTTTGCCCATTGGGCAAAGTCACGGAAGGCAACATTATGTGCCTCCCGTGTGCCGTGGCTGGCTCCAGAAAGTGCGGCATGTATTTTTAGCGATTGATAAAAACTCATTTTTTCTCCTTGGCGTTGAGCCCAGGTCGGCACGGTTAGCACGGGGGTACCACCCCCCGCACCAAACACACCGCGCCGACCTGATTTGAAAGTTTAGTTTCGTGAGCCACGTCCAAGCGATAGCTCGGAGTGCTGTCCTAGGACAGATTGCTCACCCCGGTTAGGGGTACCTGCGGTGTGTTGGTTTTTACCCGATTGCTGGCCGGGCTGGATCTCCTCTTGGTTGTGAGTTTGTTGAAAAATCGCGGATGCGCTCCAGGGGCCATCGAGCCCCCTGGAGCGCATGGCGCTGTGCGCCACTTGGGCAGTTGCTGTCAGAACTCCGTTCTGACGGGCTTTTGCAGCGCGTTCCGCGCGCGTCACTTGGGCAGCATGGCTGCCGCAAGTGACGCGCGCTGGGTTGTGCCCTGTGGGTTGGTTTTTGCCAATGGGCAAGCAGGATGAATGTCACTACGCCATTAGGGCTTGGTGATCTTTGTCAGGTGCGAGCTATGCTCGGCTTGTGGAACTGGCGCGTGGCCTTGTGATTCGAACTCGATTTTTAGGTTTCGTAGTACGTTGCGAAATTTAGAGTGAGAGTTCGCAGCGCATTAAACTGAGCGCGTTTAGAGGACACATCACAATATTTACTTTTGGCAAAGGCGCAAAAGCAGGAATAACCTAAAGCTTTTTTAGGTTTTAGGAGCTGAGCATGTTCAGCTCGGATGCCTGTAATAAAACAGGACTTTTTTTGGAGTCCGAGAAAGACTCGATAGAAGAACATCGTCTTCAGTATGTGGGGTCTGAAAGACCCTTGGGGTTTCTAGGCCCCTTGTGACGCGACACGGATTTTTAGGATGCCTCGTGCGCACGCATCTCATCAAACTTAAATCTATCACCCGTTCAAATTTCATGTCAAGCGACGTTCGCATAACGAGTGATATGCTTAATTTTTCTTCAATTTAATAAATGTGCGAATTGTATTTTTTGTGTTTTACTTCGTTGAACATCTATTAAATAAGGTTCTTTATGCACAATATCACTCTTGATCAGTTGCGTACGATGCAAA
Source organism: Caldithrix sp. (assembly GCA_020722685.1). The sequence continues at coordinate 6,340 of DYKH01000214.1, forward strand.
ACGCAGGTGGCGTGCAGGCCGTGACTCTATCAGGCGAAGGCGGTGCTTTCTGCCTTCGAGCCGAGACGCGTCGCGGTTCTGAGGCGACGTTGATTACTCAAAAGGGACACCCTCGACGCTTTCGTCAAGTGAATAAAGCCGTGGCCTTGTTGCGCGATATGGGCATATACGATGTGCGCCTTGAGCTTAGGCACTGGAACCCTGAACAGGCTGAACTTGAGCGTCCTGTACGCCCTGACCGTGCAGAAGCCATGAAGCAGGTTCATCAGGATGCCGAGCTGGTGGAGGCTTCCGTGGCCGCGCTTAAAAGTTACGAGAAAACGGGATTGCACATTACCCTGGATGAAGCCGAGTCTTGGATGAAGACCTGGGGAACCCCGCATGAGACGACGGCTCCTGTATGCCATCGGTAATCATCACCGAGAACGCGAACAACGATTTGTGCCGTTTGCGTGATTTCATCGTGGAAAAGAATCCTGATGCAGCCGAGCGCGTGGTGACGACGCTTTTAACTGCGCTCAAGCGGCTGGAAGTTTTTCCCGAAATGGGGCGACCACACCCGAGCATTCAAGGCTTGCATGTACTGTCAGTGCCTTTTGGCCGGGCGGGTTATGTGGTTGCCTATCAGTACGCGGCATCTAGGGACGAGGTGCAAATCCTGGCCATTCGTCATCAGAAAGAAAGTGAGGTTCAGGAGTAAAGCTCACGATCTCACCTCCCGTACCCCGGTAATATGCGAAAGCAGGCCGTTATCCTGCAAAGGAGCAATAAATGAACATTGACACCGCTTCCCGTCACATCACCCCAGCCGACGGCAACGTATTTGCTGATCTGGGTTTTGCACCGGAAGAAGCTGCGACACTCAAGGCTGAATCGCAACGAAGAATCTCTGAATCCATCATCACTCACGTGACCCCTGTCGGCGGCAATGTGTTTGCTGATCTGGGTTTTGAGCCGGAAGAAGCTGCGACACTCAAGGCTGAATCGCAACGAAGAATCTCTGAAAAGCTCGCCATCAAGGAAACGATGAAAGATCGATCTCGCGACGACGCAATGGCTGAAAACTTCCGCGAGGACCCAGCGTATGCAGTAGAACTACTGAACAGCATCCTTGAGGATGGTGATCAAGGTGAATTACTCGTTGCCCTTCGTCAGATGACCCAAGCGTTCGATGGCGCAGCAAAGGATGCTGAACCACGTGATATGCCGATAACCCTGACACGTCAGGAGGCTTTGAGGTTGCTTGATATCATCGACAACCCTCCACCTCGCAACGAAAACTTTCTCAAGGCGCTGGCGCGTTACGCACAGCAAAAGCAAAGCTAATGCGCGAACCAAACAAAAAGGCACGGATCTGCACCGTGCCTTTTTTATGCCCGCCCGTTAAGGCAGGTCGTGAAACCCGAAGGCTTACATCGTCTTGGCGACCTCGATCGCCTTGGGCACATTCATCAGGCCGCGCCCGAACTTCATCGCCCCGCAATCGGTGGTGAATGTGCCCTTGGGTGTGGTGCTGGAACAGGTCGTGCCATAGCCCAAGGA
>DYKH01000215.1 GCA_020722685.1 Caldithrix sp.
GCTGGCAAGAAAACCGGGGTGATTGATAAAAACCAGGTTCGCCGGATTGCCCGTTACATTGGCCACCCCGTCGGGCACGGCGACGCTGACTCCGCCCAGGCGCTGGCCGGCTCGGTCCTGCCTTTCATAGGGGGAAAGGATGGTAAAGGCCGGGCCGACTTGACTGAGGGAGGTTTGTAATCCCACTACCAGAATCGAGAAACCAACCCACAACAGCTTCAATTCAAGTATCGTCCGCATCGGCGACTCCTTGTGAGTGTTCACTGCTTCAAATCATCAGACACTGGTCTTTCGGATTAGATCGGGGGCGGTGACGTTGGTGCTGTTTCTATCTGAGTAGTACCATTCGCTGCATCGCGCTAAACTTGCCGGCTTGCAGCCGACAGTGGTACACGCCACCGGCCAAGTCTCCGCCAGCATCATCCTTCCCGTCCCATTGAACCGTGAACGCGCCGGCCGAACGGTTTTCCGCCACCAATGTTCTTACCCTCTGGCCTAATAAATTGTGGATCTCCAGAGTAACAAATCCGGCGTGCGCCAGCTCGAAGCGAATGACCGTCGAAGCATTGAAAGGGTTGGGATAGTTTGGCCACAGGGCAAACTCGCTGGGCGCGCTGTTCGCATCGTGCGGGGCTGAAGTAGCCCCCAGCGCCAAAACTTGGGCTAACTTGATGGGATCGACTCTCCCGTCGTGCAACGTGCCATTGTAGGCAAAGCTGCCGTGATTCATCGCGTGCAATCCGATGACCGGGCAAGTTAGCGTATCCCCGGTGACCGGATTGATGATCTCGACATAGCCCATGTTGACCCATTGACCGCAGACCTCACATGTCTCCAATCCATAGGCATAGTGCTCGAGCATATACGGCGCACCGGCTTGTGCCTCACGCGGCAGACTGTCAATTTTCGCGGCAAGCTGCAAGCCCAGATCGATGCCATCCAGCAAACCATCCTCGTTGGAATCGGGGGCATTCGCATCGGTGCCGAAAAAGGATTCCTCGGAAGCGCTTAGTCCATCACTGTCTTTGTCATCATCTACAACAAGCAGGTGATTAATGCCTTGCGGATCGAGCACCATATCCAGAATGCGGGCATTGGCCACGCCTTTATGGACATCCCCATCGTATGCAAAACCGCCGCAGCGCATGTAATGCAGAGCGAGAAACGGCAACTCCGCCCACTGTTTTTCTATGGGATTGATGATGCGCAGATAGCCCATGTTCACCTGCTCGCCGCAGCGCGCACAGCTTTCTACGCCTTTGGCAGCATGCTCCTCGACGTAGACCGAATCAGCTTTTTCCACTCGCGGCAGCGAATCAATCACGGCCGCAAAGGCGCGCGAAAGCTGGGTGCCATCGACGATGCCGTCATGATCGCTATCGGCCAGCGCAGGATCGGTGCCAAGATGCGGCTCGTCCCCGTTGAACAACCCGTCGTTATCTTTGTCGGCGCTTTCTCCCAGCTTGAGTCGATGCCAGCTCCCATCGGCCTCCAGCACCGCTTTGAGTTGGCGCGGATTCACTCTGCCCTCTCCATGCAGCGAACCGGCATAGCGAAAGCTGCCGTGCTGCAAATAATGCAAACTGATATAAGGCAGCTCGATGACCAATTTCTCCAACGGATTGACGATCTCGCAATAACCCATGTTCACGCTGCTATCGCAAATCGTACAGTTTTCTATGCCGCGCAGCATATGATCGATGACGTAGGGTCGATCGTTTTGCGCTTCATGTGGCAAGGCGGAATAGATCAGGTGCATGGCCTGAGCCAATTGCACTCCGTCGAGTAAACCGTTGGCATCCGTATCCGGATTGTTGGGTTGAAGGCCAAGAAAAGGCTCCTCGCTATCGTATAGAAAGTCCTGATCGGCATCGTCGGTTTTGGCTAAGGGCAGCCAGTGCGGATCATCGTTCCACTGCGTCGCTGCTTGTGCCTGGGTCGGCAAGGTCAATCCAATCCCGGTCACCGCCAAAGCCAACGAAGTCGCCACGGCCAGCGTTTTCTTGGCTACCTTTTTTCTATCCGTCGTGAACAGGTTGTTTGACCGTCCGTTTCCGGCAAATAGGTCTTGACACTGCCGATGCACTTGGCGATATTCTGGCAGTAGCAGCGGCGTCACCTTGCAGTCGGGACAGGCCCAATGGAACAACAGTTTTTGCTCGTCCACATCGAGTTCATTAGGCCGATAGCCATGGCGAGCAAAAGATTCCACACAGCACGGCGGAAAGCCGAACAGGAAGCCTTCGAAGCGCTGGGTCTCCACTGATTTGTCGATCACCGTGTCGTCAAAGCGGCGCAAATACAAGTCGAGGTAGGCATCAGATCGGCTGAAGATAAACTCGGTGGTCGTGCCGCCATTCTGTAATCGCCGGCGGACATAAGCGGTCTCCAGACCAAGCTCATCCAAGACGTCTTCTAGACCAACCGGCACCGGTTTCTCCCAGCGGCTCAGAGGTTTCAAGCCAACGCGAGTAAGTAAGGCCAAATAGCTCAGATCAAAGTCAAATTGAGATAACGTTTCCTTGCTCATTTTGTCTGCCTCCTTTAGCGAATGAGAATGGCCTTGTTCATTGAAACCTTTTCTCCTGCTTTCAGGCGAAAGAGATAAACTCCGGAGGGCAATGCCGTAGCGGAATCATCCGTGCCGTCCCAAACCACCCGATGATTACCCGCAGGCTGATGTTCCGCAACTAAGCTCCGCACCTTTTGCCCGCGGAGATTGAAAATCTCCACCATCGCGAATGTCGGAGACGAAAGGCTATAACGAATGAGGGTCGAGGCGTTGAAAGGATTAGGAAAATTTTGCAAAAGGGAAAAACCGGATGGCATTTTCCTTTCGTCATCCATGCTCTGTACCCTGGTAATCACATCCAAATCGTGAATACTACCATAAATGTCGTACCCCTGGCCATAATTGCGGGTGTCGGACCAGACGAAAAGTACCTTTCCATTATTCACAACCGCACTGATCCAATCGCGCTTGGCATCGACATCGGCATGAATCTTGAGAACCTCCGTTAGTGGCCGACCGCTGATTGTGAAAACGCGTGCATAAACCTCCTTTTCCAGCGTCCAGGTCGTAATAAATTTGCTGGTGTCAATCATGGTGAATGAGATGTTCGTGGCATGCTTATTATTCACCAAAGGAAATTGACGCAATTGTATGCTATTGGTATCCAAAACGGCAGCCGAGATTCCATCATATTGTGCCGATTGAAAAGCTCGCAAAAATTGCCATTGGCCAAGATAGAGAGCGGACGGCGGCGAAAGCCCAAGACTGAACTGGGACGACAATGGCTCTAACTCACTCGAATAGAGTTGAGCATCCCCATTCCACAGAACCCAGAAGGAGTCGTGCCCCACGGGGATCAGACTAAGGCTTCGATAGGCTTGAGTGCTGATCAGTCTTTGTCCCCTCTTTTGACCGTTGCGGGAATAAGCGACTATGCTCAAACGATAACCTCCTTCTCGCAGCAGAACGATAATACTGCTATCCGCGAGGGACAATCCTGTCAGAATGAAATCCTTCGCCCACTCTGCCCTCGCAAGAGTGTCTATAAATATTGGCTGCCAGTTGCCTGTATCGTAAATCGTCATTCCAGCCACTGCTTTGCTTTTGTCCATCTGCCGACTCCAAATGTTGACGGCTGTATGGTTGGGAAGAAAAAGGATTTCCAGACCATCAAAAGAAACCTCTTCGCCTACAAGGTTACCGTTCAAATCGACCGATCGGCCGTGAAACTGCTGTTCATCTTGCCAGGTCACAAAGTAGTTTCGATCATCCATAACAGCTATTTGGGGTGTGGTTTGGTTGGCGCCAAAGGCATCGTCGTTTATTCGCAAGCTATCGAGCCAGACAAATTCTTGTAGCGTGCTCAGAGAAATGTTACCGGAGCTTTCGACTGGGCATGCTAATACTGTTGGGGTAAGCTGAACCAGGTTATCTCCTACCAGGGGAAATTGCGCACTGTCAACTGCAGAGCCTGCTAAATATGCCCCCTTCGCATCGAACCAATGCGTTGAGCTACAATAGTTCCACTCATCAAGACGATAGCCACCAGGAAAATGATGAAGCGTTGTTAAGAGTCCGAATTTGCCGAAGCGCCGTTTTATAAAGGCAAAATTGTAAACTTTGATTGCGGTAGAATCAAAGAACGCGGAAATTAGATCGATTTTAGCAATAGGTGCAATAGGACGCCCGGCTGAATTGTAGATAACGTATTTTACTATGCAAGAATCCTTGTCAATCCAAAAAAACTCAAAAGTTGTATCCGACAAGGCAATAGCTCGCAGGTCCGGAGCATTCCACTGGTAGCGATAGTCTGGCGTATACGCTTGTACCAAAACGCTATCGACAGCTATCGTATCCACATCGCTCAAAAAATTGGCGTAAACTCCGCTCGGCATTTCAGTGTAGAACGGATCAGCATTAAACCAAAGAAGAGCCAATTCACCTCGACCATTGGAGGTGCAAGAAATGGTTGCGGCAGTTTCCGGAAGTCTGAGGTGATTCTCGGAAGCATATTTCAGTTCTCCTGATGAACCAAATTCCTTTAGGGTGACGATACCACCCCAGTTGAAGCCAAAAATATAACTATCAAAAGTTGCCGTGAGCAGGACATCAAGTCCCCAAAAGCCGGTGCCGCACATTGCAAAAATGCCGCCATCCACTAGAAAGGATTCTAATGGCGGACCTTGGGCTGGAAAAACCTGGCCGTAAACATTATAGTACTCTGGCTCAGGCCACAGGCCTCCCCTACGGGCGCCAATGGTCATCCCCGTGCCATCCGGTAGAAACGCCATATCCGCGTCGCCAACCACCTGAAAGTTCTTCCCTACCGGCCTTCCGGTCGAATCGAAGCGCTGGGCAAAATAGCTCAACTCGCCGAGACGATAGTCCTTCCAAGCAATGATAAAGCCGCCATCGGGAGTGGGAAAAAGTCGCGGCTCTTGCTGCACAAAAATAGAGGGTGAAGGCTCGGTGCTGATGGGAAAGTCGAATACATCATTTGCCCATGCTGTTTCTGCAAAAGTGTATCCAATCAGCATCACAGCAATCAGAGTTAGCGATACGGTCTGTTTGTCCATGTGTAACTCCTATCAGAGATACGTCCTACCGAAGGAGCAATAGTTTGCGGGTCATCGACCACGCACCAGCGCGCAGTCGATACATATACACACCGCTGGGAGCCATTGCCCCAAAATCATCAGTTCCATCCCACTGAGCCTGGTGGCTTCCGGCTTGCTGCCGTTGCGCAATCACAGTCCGTACTCGTTGTCCCATAAGGTTGTAAATCTCCAAGGTCACAAAGCCAGAAACCGACAGTTCATAGTGAATGGTCGTTGTGGCATTAAATGGATTCGGATAGTTCTGATGCAGAGCAAACTTTGTGGGCGCTTGGCCGCCTGGAGATTTATCCACGCCGACCGGAATCCCGTGCACCTCGGCGCTTGTCAAAGGGTACTCGATCATTGCATAGCCATAGAGGATGCGTTTCACCGCGCCGATCCCCGGCGCGTACCATTCCGCCCAACTGTTGTCGCAACAGCCAAAATCAAAAAAGAAGCGGTAGCAGTTAGTGAAGGTCCCCGCCGGCACGGTGACTGTGTCGGACTTGCTCTCCAATTCAACTGTCCAGCTTGCACCTTCGGTACTGACTTTCCAACGTTCCCCTATCTCAGCCGCAAAATTAACCCAAACGTTTTCCAATACACTCATGGGATCGAGCCGCCAAGTGAGCTTGCCATCCTCCGTGAGCCGGAGCAGCGGCTTTTCCAGCCCGCGAAACTGATCGAAGCGAAAGAAGTGTAGTCCGGCAACGGTGACCGTGTCGATGATGCTTTCGGTAATGGGGTAAGAAGTCCCGAAGGTCCAGCGATTGCCGATTTCCATGGGGAAGTAGGTGCGGACCGAGCGATTGCTACAATTTTGGGTGTCGAATTGATCAAGCGGATAAACCTCTTTTTCACTTGGCGGACAAAGACCAAAGTAGTTGTATTGAGCGTTGATAGGAACCCATTGACCCTCGCGCAACAGACACTGCCCCCTATCCACTCCTGAATTATCCACGATGTCATTGCCCATCATCGAAAAACCGCCGATTACCGGCTGAGCCCTCGGCCCAATCCAAACGCCATTGGGCCGATTATGAGAAACGCTGTTTTTTTGAATGGTGGGCTGGGCAAATTCATGGATAGCCATGCCGCCACCATAATCCGCGTGGTTGCGGGCGATAATATTGTAGCGAAAACGCGCCCTGGAGCTTCCAGCTACATACACGCCGCCGCCATAATTCACCAAAGCATCACAAAGAGAGGCAGCCATATTTAGGAAAATATAATTGCCGTCGATGATGGGATCAGCACGGCCCATAATCGCCATGCCGCCGCCACGAGAGCCGCAGCTCGAGATAATGATATTCCCGGTAATCACATTGTGCAAAATTTTGGGTGAGGATGCATAGCAATAAATTCCGCCGCCGTACAAGTGTCCATCGACACCTAACGTCCCGGAGCCATTGCGCAGGGTAAAGCCTTTGATGCAAGCCGTCGAATCTTCGCCCGAGGCAAAGGTGACGACACTGCCCTTGTAATTGCCGTCGATGATCGTTTTCTCTGAGCCCTCCGCGCTAATGAGCAACACCCCTTTGCCTTGAAAGTCGATGTTCTCCACATAAGTTCTCGGCCCGACCAGCACCGTATCGCCATCGGCGGCGGCATCGAGAGCGGCCTGAATGGTGGCATAGTCCTCAGGGACCTTGATGGTTCCAGGTGGTGTGGATCGGCTTTGGTAGCGCCAGACGCCCCTGGCTTCAGTGGATATATAAACGACACCTGCTTGCTTTGGATCGCTCACCAACGATAAAATGTGGGGAAAATAAGGTCGCAGGATTGGTGGCATGCTGCGCCAACTTTCTCCCCCGTCGTAGCTTTCCCAGAGAGCAAAAGGACTCACCCACAAATACAAGTACTCTTCATCAATCGGGCCACCTGCCCACATATGATCAGAATTCCCTGAGTCGATGGCAAGACCGTTAAAGTATGCAGGCGCATCGTCCAGACCGGCATAAATCCAGGCATTCCCGCCATTGGTGGATTTCATCACCGCGTTTCTAAGCCCCGCATAAACGGTGTCAGGGTGTTGCGGATGTATAGCGATAGAGAGCACGGAATTCATTCCGCCAGAGTCGATGGAGAAACGCTGCCAAGTCGTGCCACGATCTTCAGATTTGGCGATCCACGGGTATTGGTCGTCCCGGCCCCAGTTGCCGCCAGCCCAGACATCCCAGCTATTTTGGTCTACTTTGAGAACGTTGACCAGTCCCGGCGCCTGCCATGCTTCTTCCCAAATCACGCCCCTAAAGCCGCAGCGGTAGATGCTCCGATCGCCGGCGGCATACAGCGGCTGCGGCGGCTCATGGCCGGAATACGAGAATCCATCCATGGCTCGAATGCTCTGTACTTGGCGGCGGTCGATGCCGCTGTCCGCGGGCACCCATTTCCCTTCTGAAGTGTACTGATAAACGAGGGTGGAATCGCCGCTGGCGAGGTCAGGCTCCACGCCGGCAAAAGGAGTGTTGAAATCCCCCGGGCCCACGCCCCAATGATAAAGGTGCAAGGAGGTGATTTTTTTGCCCGTCAGACCCAAATACACCCAATCGGAATCCGGGGAAGACAGGTTTCGCGCAAAAATCCCGGTGCCATCGGTGCCGGCAAAAAGGTGATTGCCCCAGGTGATCGAGTAACCGAAAGGAGATATGGCCAACGAGGTCACGCTTTTCCCTTCCAAGCCAAACGGCTCCAATCGCTGCGCCTGGAGGGATGACAGGCTCAACAAGACAATCAAACAGAAAATGAAAATCGT
>DYKH01000764.1 GCA_020722685.1 Caldithrix sp.
CTCAGTAGATGAAAATTTGGGTCATTGATCTAACGGTGCGACTTGGGCAAGGATACTGGAAAGTAGCCCGTATTTTTCATTGATGACCTGATCAATAAACTGACAATGGCGCTGTAGCTCATAAGCCTTTTGGTCTATGGAACGTCCGCCTCGCCTGGGAATCTGACAAAAGCGCCAGCGCAGCAGGCTCCATAGATTAAGGATCAGGAAAGCCAGAGCCAGCAAGAAAAAGCGCAAGGCTGGATTACGAGAAGTAGTCATGGCATGAGTTTGGCGCATACAACGATAGCTAGACTCGATGCCAAAACGAGAGCGGTAGCGAGCGCGAATTGTTTGCGGGTTCTTAGTGACACAGTTGAGAGTGACATAGATTAACCAAACCGCATGACGTTTGCCTTGCTTCTGTTCATAGGTGCGGACGACTGCTAAAGGTACAGTGTATGCTTTAGGCTTGCCTGCATAGAAAGTGTATTCAGTGAAATAGCTCTTTCGTCCTTTACAAAGTGCATGAGTTCCGCCTGTTCGTCCGCGGATCGGGCAGGCAATAATGACTTCGTATGGTTTGCCCTTCAGAAATTCGATTACAGGCTGAACACAGAAGCCTTTGTCCAGATATAAGCCTCGAATTCGCAGATTTAATGCTTGGATTTGATGTAATAGGGCTTTCAGCAGGTCTTCAATCGAGTATTCTGGCAAGACAAACACGATGCCCAACGTGTAAGGTGTCTGGCGATGGATTACATACACGGTTGCTACTCGATAGAACCAAGTCGTTCCTTTATCTGCTTCTCCGCGACAGGCATACGCGCACAAGGTAGGATCTTTGCCATAAAATGGTTCATCATGCAAATCCATCGCCAAATCCAGAGACCCTTTCCATAGGCGTTTTGGCAAATCAATCTTAAGCATGGTTTGCATCTCGCACTCAATTTCTTGCAACTTCGTTATCGATAATTCATCGTTTAAGTACGAGCGCACGGTCATGCCAGTCGGCGCGCCCTCCAAAGCGTTACAAGTCCCTTCAATGGATGCTCCTGCGACTGAGGCTTTTACAACCATATCACTCACGATTTGTCGGTCACAACGATACCCATTCGTGATGTTCGAAAGCAAATGCGACAGTTGTTCGGAGATATAACGATGCGCATCGCGGCTGGATAGTCGCAGTTGATTTGGATGGCAAGATTCTGATTGTGTGCGTTTCATGGCATTCTCCTGTGAT
>DYKH01000216.1 GCA_020722685.1 Caldithrix sp.
AGGATGTATTCATCGATCAAGCGAAGCTTCAGGAAAGCGGCGATCAACTGGGCACCGCCCACCAGCCAGATGTTGCGCCATCCTTGTGATTCCATCTCCTGCACCACTGCATCGGGGCCGGCCAAGGGAAAGATAACATCTTTTCTTGCGGATGTCAAGCCTCGCCGCGTAAAGACGTAGCACGGCTTGCCGGCGTACGGCCAAGCGCCAAAACCGAGCACCTGCTCATAGGTCTTACTGCCCATAGCGATGGCGTCGATTGAGCGATAGAAATCGCCATAGCCGTAATCGGTTTCCATGCTTTCCACCATAGAGAGCCAATCGCCGCCGCCATCCTTAGTGGCGATGAATCCATCCACACTGGTCGCGATGTAAAGGGTCACCTTTGCCACGCACACTCACTGTCATGTCTGATGAGGCTTCGAAGAAACGGAACACGTTTCCGGTCAAGTCAGCGCAAACGATGCTTTCTTTGGGCTGTGGCGTGCTCCACGAATCTCTATCGGGAGCATCCTCACATTGCTTGAGCAATTATCGTCAAAGAATGAAAGAACTTTGCCATCATCTTTCACTCCAAGAGCACACGGATTGTCCCATTGCCCGCGGCGATCACCTGCCCGATGATGCAAGCGTCCGCCACGCCATTGGCGCGCAACGCCTGCTCCAATCTGGTGCCCTCATTTGTGGGAACCGATATGAGCAGTCCACCGGAGGTTTGCGCGTCACAGAGCAGTATTTGCAGCGTTCGCGGTACTTCCTTCGTCCATTCCACGCAATCCGAAACAAAATCCAGATTATTGAGCGTTCCGCCGGGAATGACATTGGCAACGATAAAATCAGCCGCTCCATCTATTACCGGCACTTTTGCTGCGTGGATCTCAGCATTGACGCCGCTGGCCTTGACCATCTCTTTCAGATGGCCCAACAGGCCAAAGCCGGTTACATCGGTGCAGGCGTTGACTTTGAACTCCACGAGGGTCTCGGCTGCCTTGCGGTTGAGGGTGCTCATAATGCCGATGGCTTTTTCCACAGCGCGCTCCTCGGCAAGCCCGCGTTTGAGCGCAGTAGCGAGAATGCCCAGACCTATGGGTTTTGTCAAAATGAGCACATCCCCGGGCTTGGCATTGGCGTTGGTGAGGATTCTCTGCGGATGAATCGTGCCGGTTACGGCCATGCCGAATTTGGGTTCGGTATCATCGACGGTGTGGCCGCCGATGATGCTCACTCCGGCTTCCTCGGCCTTGTCCTGCGCTCCGCGCAAAATCTCGCGCAGAACTTCCATCGGCAGTCGATTGGAGGGAAAGCCGACGATATTGAGGGCAAACACCGGCTTGCCGCCCATGGCGTAAACGTCGCTGAAGGCGTTGGCAGCAGCAATAGCGCCGAAATGATAAGGATCATCGACAATGGGCGTAAAGAAATCCACCGTCTGCACGACGGCGAGGTCATCCTGAAGTTTGTACACCGCAGCATCGTCGGAGGTGCCAAAGCCAATCAGCACCTGTGGGTCATGCGGCACCGGCAGACCGGAAAGTACCCGTTCCAGCGCCTGAGGTCGCAGCTTGCAGGCGCAGCCCAAGCCGTGGGTAAAATGGGTCAGCTTGATGCTATCAAAACCCGTGTCTGTCTGCATCGTATCCCCTTCTCTCGGCTGTAGCTTGGTCACGGCCGCAGAGATGAGCTGAATGGCGCGCTCGATTTCTTCTTCCGTGGTGAACCTGCCCACTGAAAAGCGAATTGTGCCCATGGCATATTCTTTCGGCACCGCCATAGCCTTCAAAGTCGCAGAAATGTCGATGGAATCCGAATGGCAGGCTGCACCAGCAGATGCTGCCACGCCTTCCAACTCATCGAGAAGGGTATTGGCTTCGATTCGTGGGAAGCTCAAACTGAGAGTGTTTGGCAAACGCCGTTCAGGATGGCCATTGAGTTTGATGTTCGGAAATTGCTCCGTTAGGCCACTATGCAATTGATCGCGCAGTTTTCGCATGCGCGACATATTCTTGTCCTTATCTCGCCGGGCAATCTCGCACGCCTTACCCAAGCCGACAATGCCCATGACGTTTTCCGTCCCCGCCCGAAGGTTCTGTTCATGGCTGGCGCCATAGATCAATTTTTCCAGCTTGACGCCATGACGAATGTACAACGCTCCCACTCCTTTTGGCGCGTATAGCTTGTGGGCAGCAACTGACAACAGATCGACTCCCAATTCCTTTACATCAGTAGAGATTTTTCCCACCGACTGGGCAGCGTCCGTGTGCACGAGAATGCCATGCTTTTTCGCAATGCGAGCAATCTCCGCAATGGGCTGGATGGTGCCAACTTCATTATTGGCATGCATGATGGTTACCAAAATAGTTTGCGGGGAGATGGCTTTTTCAAGTGCTTTTAAATCCAGCACGCCGAACTCGTCCACCGGAAGGTAGGTTACTCGAAAGCTGTGCCGCTCAAGATAATGACAGACTTCTATTACGGCGGGATGCTCGATTGCGGAGGTGATGATATGATTACCTTTGTCCCGATTGGCAAAGGCCGCACCCTTGATGGCGTAATTATTCGACTCGCTGCCGCCACTGGTGAAGATGATTTCATCCGTATCGCAGTTCAGCAGCTCCGCAACCTGTTTACGAGCCTTTTCAACCGCCATTTTGGTTTGCACGCCATACCAGTGTGAGCTGGACGGATTGCCAAAGTGTTCCTCAAGGTAGGGACGCATGGCTTCGATTACCTCGGGATGCAGAGGCGTCGTGGCATTGTAGTCAAGGTATATGGGCTTCATTTTGATTTGTCCGAATAAAGCGCGATTCTCGCGATGAAAGAACATGAACGCTTCTGGAAAAAAGCTGAAAAGTCAAATATCAAAATGCAAAATGACAAAGCAAAATTCAAGAATTGAAAGACAGGTAGAGATTTCCTTCGTCAGCCACCTATTTGACATTTTTAGGAGGTATCAAAACTTGTCCAACCTTTCAATCTTTGCTTGGCCGTTTTGCATTTTGCCTTTTGATTTTTGATCGTTCTGGCGTGACCCTTCATCGCTATGAGGCCTGCCTGAGTCCTATTTGATTTTTCCAATCAAGCGCAGCAGCCCATCCAAAATGCTCAGCGGATGTGGCGGACAGCCAGGAATGTACAGGTCTACCGGAAGCAAGCCGTCCACACCGTTGTGCGTCTCCGCATGATCGCGGAAGGGACCGCCGCTGATGGCGCAGGCGCCCACGGCGATGACCAGCTTGGGAGGAGGCGTCGCCTCGTATGTCTTTAGCAAGGCGATGCGCATATTTTCAGTCACCGGTCCGGTCACCACCAGGGCATCGGCGTGACGGGGCGAAGCGACGATTTGAATGCCGAAGCGTCCGATGTCATAAACCGTGGTTCCCAAAACATTGATGTCCACTTCGCAGCCATTGCAGCCGCCGGCGCTCACTTGCCGCAGCTTGAGCGACCGGCTGAAGACGCGACGAATTTCCTTGCTCAAAGCGTCCGCCAGCTTGATGCTTTGATCGCTGACGATTAAATCGGCGCGATTCCTCACGCCCAGGCGATAGTCGTTACTGAAGCGGATGCTCTCCGCCGGACAGGCTCGCTGGCATTCGACGCAAAAAACACATTTGCCCAAATCAATCTGCACTCGGTTTTTCGGATCAATCTTATCGATCCGAATGGCTTCTGTCGGACAAGTCTCGACACAAGCTCGGCAGTCTTCAGGACACTTGCCGGAATCGATTTGCGGCGTCCCGCGAAAACGATCCGGCAAGGTTGAACCGGCAGGAGGAAATTCGATCGTGCGCCGTCCCTGCTTGATGCGAGCCTTCAGATTGCTATACATGACAAAATCCTACAAGTCAAATCCGCAGTAAGAGAGGTTGAAGCTTTTATTGCACAAGGGAAAATCGGAAATCGCCTGTCCACGTAAACACAGTGCCAATCCAAACCAGTTGTGGAAAGAAGGATCGACGACCTTGTAGCGCAAAAACTTGCCGGCAGCGTCGGTGATGGCCACGTGACAGATCTCGCCACGCCAGCCCTCTGTCAATGCTGCGACGAATTTGTTAGGCGCCAGCTTTATGGGATCCGAAGCGGCAATCTCGCCCACGGGTAATGATTCCAGCAATTCCTGAATAAAGGCGACGGAACGCTGGATTTCCAACCAGCGCACAAAAGCGCGGCTGTAAACATCGCCTGCCTCCGCTGTGGAGACTGGGATGTGGAAGAGCTGATAAATTCCGGAGGGAAAATCGTGACGGACGTCTTGCAATGCACCGCAGGCGCGGGCGGCAGGTCCGACCAAGCCGATGTCATGCGCCTGATCGAGGGAAAGGCTGCCGGTGGTCTCGAAACGCGATAAAACAGAGGAGGATTCCCAGAGAAGCTTTGCCGCCTGGGTCACCTCCTCCAAACCTTTGGTCAGGCGCTTTTGCAGCTCCGCTGAACGTTGAGGCTCAAAATCGAACAGCACACCGCCGGGTCGAACCAAGGACCTTCCCAAGCGGCTACCGCAAATCAAAGCGGTCATGTTCAAAAAGTCGCCGCGAATGGCGCCGCAGAGCGAAGCAGTGGAAAGAAAGCCCACGTCGCCGGCCAGTGCGCCCAAATCGCCAATGTGATTGGCCAGCCGCTCCAATTCCAGAGCGATGCCGCGAATAGCCTGCGCCCGCGCAGAAACACGCAAGCTGGCCAAAGCTTCGATCAGCATGGAGTAGGTCAAGGTATGACCGATGCTCGTGTCGCCGGCGATGGCTTCCATCTGAACAAGCGTGCGCTTGTGCGGCCCGCCGACCAGCCGCTTTTCGATGCCGCGGTGTTGATAGCCCAGAGAAATTTCCAAATGATAGACATTTTCTCCGTGACATTGAAAGCGAAAATGTCCCGGCTCGATGACGCCCGCATGCACGGGTCCCACTGCGACCTCATGCACTTCCTCGCCCTGCATGGTAAAGAAATCGGTCTGCCCAATGACAGGAGCGGTGTGCGGCGGGGTGGATGATTTTTGCGCCGGATAATCCGGAGCGGTAAATCGCACGGGCTTCAACCAAGGATGCCCTTCGGGAACAACGCCTAATTGCTCGAAAATCTCCCGCTCGAAAAGATGCGCCTGCGGACACTCTGGCGTCACCGCAGGAAAAGACTCGCCCACGACAGTGGAAAACGGAATCAGCTTGCCTTGCTCGTCATCGGCTAATACGGTAAAAAGCCGCACGGTTTCATCGTCCTGGCGTATGCCAAACAGTGCGGAGATGCGCAATAAATCGTTATGGGCGCCGATAATCTCCTCGCGGAATTGATCGATGGGGATTTGCGGAATAGCGGCCAGATCAATCGCCTGGGCGTTAAACAAGTGCGGAAATTGTTCCCGGCTCATTGTGCGCCTCCCAGGTCAACAGCGCCGATACTCAACAGCCGATGCAGCCAGTCGGGAATGTGCAAGCCAAGGAGGATCGTCATGGTTAGCAAAGCCAATGGGGCGGCCCACGTCCAGAAATCTTCTTTGCTTTTGCTTCCCCCCTCTTGGGGGCTGCCTTGCGCCATGGGTAAAATCCGGGCGCCCATGCCGATGAATATGGCCGTCAGCAGGAACAAAAAGAGCGTGGCAACGACGTACCGTTCCTGACTCACCGCTGCGCCGAGTATGTTGAACTCGCTGACAAACAGCCCGAACAACGGTGTGCCGGTGATAGCTAAAAAGCCGATGACCCACAGCGCCCCGGTCCTGGGCAGATGCTTGATCAGTCCGCTGATGGCGCTGCTGGTTTTGGTCTTGTACACGGCCAATATATTGCCGGCGCTTAAGAACAGCATGCCTTTGGTGAGCGAATGGTTAAGAGCATGAAAGAGAGTATAGAAAAACGCCGCCGGACCGAGGCCGATGCCCAAGGCAAGGATTCCCATGTGCTCGACGCTGGAATAGGCTAACATGCGTTTGTAATCGGGCTGGTTGAGGATGAAAACGGCGGCCAGCAACATGGAAAGCATGCCAAAAATCAACAGGATACTTTGCGCAAAGGCGGCTTGACCGGCAGCGACGCAAACTTGATAGCTGCGCAAAATTCCCAGAAAAGCACAATTGAGCAGCACGCCGGAAAGCAATGATGAGACGACCGACGGCGCTTCACTATGCGCATCCGGCAACCAGGTGTGCATGGGCGCCAGACCCATCTTGGTGCCATACCCGACGAGCAAAAAGATAAAAGCGATGCGCAGCAGACGCGCGTCCAACAAGTTCCCTATCCTGATCAACTGATCCACTGTAAGGGGAAAGCCTTCTCCCTTAGTTGCAGAAGCTGCTGCCAAAAAGAAAGTACCAAAAAGCGCCAGGGCAATTCCTACCGAACAGATCAGCAAATATTTCCAGGTCGCCTCCAGAGAATGGACGGTGCGATGGAAAAAGATCAGCGGCGCGCTCGCCAAGGTGGTCGCTTCTATGGCCACCCACAACAAGCCAAAATGATGCGCGACGGTAACCAAAGACATGGTCGCCAGAAAAAAGAGCAAACAGGCGATAAAAAGCCGTTCCGGATCGCGGCGCGTTTTTTCATCCTCAGCGGCAGAAGCGGCATTGGTCAAATAGCTAAAGCCGTACAGAGAGCTAACAAAAAAGAGCAGACTGACAATGGCCAGAAACAGGAGTCCCAGAGCATCGAGCGCCAGCCACCCGCCAAGCATCGGCTGCGCCGGATGTAGGAACAGGTGGATCACCATCGCCAGATGTAGACCCGCAGAGACGACCAATAGCCAGCGCCTCACCTTCTGGTAGGGGATAATAAAGGTCAGGATGCCAAAAATAATGGGAACTAAAATAACGCCTGCTATCATCGTTAATCTTTCAAAATGGTCAGATTTTCTACGTTCAAATCATCAAAGATATCTTTGATATGGTTGATGATGATGCCCATAATAAACACACCCACAAAGACATCCAGCAGTACGCCCATTTCTACTAAAAAGGGCATCTGCGCAGCCAGGGACAGGCCCAAGATGTAGATGCCGTTTTCCAAAACCAGATAACCCAAAACTTGAGTAATGGCTTTTTTGCGGGAGATGAGAATGAGCAGTCCAATCATCACAGCCGTCAGGGCCGTCGGCGTCCACAAGGCGGAAGCGACGATCACCGGCAGCTTGAACTTGCTGGTGACCCAAAAGGAAATAAGCACAATGCCCATGCCGGCTAATAGTGAAGCGCTATAGGGAATGTACGAATCGATCTCCAGGCGAATGTTGACCTCGCGGATGGCCCGAAAAAGGAAAGCGGGCATGAGAATGGCCTTGATGCCCAGACTGCCAAGGGCGATGATCAACACGTGAATGGAAAAGGTCATATTGGGCGAAAAGATGGGCAAAAGCGCCAGCAACACGCCTTGAAAAGCGATGACCTTGATGGACGCCCCAAGACGGGTCAAGCCGATGAGGTACAAATCGCTCAAGAGAACCAAAATGAGGACAATGTCGGAAACTGTTTGCATCAACCGATCCTAAGTGAAAACATTAGACAGTGACCGGATGTCACAGGATTATTCTTTATCCGGCAAAACACGAGCTTTTCTCTTTACCCCTACACGTTTACCAGTACAGCTCTGACGAATGTTGGAGCCCTGTCAGAGCTCCAAGCTCATGAGCTTACCTCAAAATGATAAAACTTAGCAGGCTCAGCACGCTGGCGCCAATGAGCAATTGGGGGACGTGGGTCAGGCGCAGCCGCGCCATGGTCGATTCCACCACGCCAATGAGAACACCGATTAGCAGGATTATCCCAAGAGCAACGAGCGGCTGAAGCCAGGTTGGCGCCGGGAATGCCGAGATGACCACCAAGGCGATAAACGTCGCCCAAATCCACAGCTTGAGAGCTGCTC
>DYKH01000765.1 GCA_020722685.1 Caldithrix sp.
AAATACCGGAATCGTCTGGCCCACGATGGCGGATGGCGTCGCCCATGCGCTGGGCAATGGTTGATACCTCATCGGTGCTTAAACGGCCATAGCCAAAGAATCCTGCTAGGCCGCACATCAGCCGAACACCTTGTGCCGCAACACCACATCAAACTCGCTCACCAGCAAGTTTGCATCAGAAAGTGCCTGGAACTCTTTTGCCAAGGCCGAACGTGCAATCGGCAACACATCCCAAGTCACTTTTCGGGTAACCACGCAGGTGAACCCAGCATGTTCAAACATTGACAGCATATCGGCATAACGAATCCTGTTGGTATAGAACCCAGATCGACTGAAAAAAGGCCCCTCCCATATCTTTTCGGAAAATCTCAAATTATTTAACCCCCCCCCCAAATGGTCCTTCAAATCAACTCGATGCACACAAACGCCGCTGGGTTTTAATATGCGTTTAAGCTCTTTGGCTAAATGTGGAAAATCATGTTTCGGGACATGCTCTAACACGGCATTCGAGAAACAAAAGTCTATTGACTGATCAGGGATTTTTACCAACGAATCAACTCCTCCCGTTAAATACTGCGCATTACATTCAGTCAAAACATCGGTTATATTTTTGATGGGTTTTGCAGTTTGCACAGAATAACCTAATGCTCGTAGATAGGTGGACATACCTTCGTATGCTAACGGGTCATTTGTGGCAAATGCCCCAGCATCTACTAGCCAGACCTGCACAGCCCCCATGGCATTGGCTATCATGGCGGTAAAAACTGAATCACCCGGCCCTAACTCGAGGACGGTGCGTGGAGGAGTAGATAAATCCGCTGTTTTCGCATGCATCAAATAGGTTTCCAAGGCACGTGCGGGCTGGTTCATATCGCCATGCTCGAACAACCCCAGGCTCTTCCAAAACGAATAACCGACAGGAAGCCTTGCCAAGACCAGTTTGGCACCAATACGCATCCACCAAGGCAACAGTCGCTTGATCGTGGCTTTCATTTGCCGCCCTCCATTACATGCATTACTCGGCATCTCCGCATAATTGTCCGTAGAAATCCTCATACCGCCTAACTACATCGCCCATCTCGAAACGAGCCTCTATCCGTTCGCGTCCACGCGCACCCAGGGCTTTGTGCTGTTCCGTCGGCAACAGCAACAACTCGACAAGATGGCGCGCCAAACCCGCCATATCACCCGCCGCCACCACTCTCCCCGTGTCGCCGACGA
>DYKH01000041.1:0-18385 GCA_020722685.1 Caldithrix sp.
CCGAAACCACTCCCCCTACCAAGCTCGAATACGGCGCTTGGCTTCGCGATTGGCTACTGTGCGGGCCGTTTCAATTGGGGCCGTTTCCACAGTCCCCCTCGGAGGCAGCACACTTGCCTGGATTCGAGACAGACTTTTTAGCCGCCCATGGCGGGGAGACCCGTCCGTCCATCAAAACCGGACAGGTGGAAAACTCTGCGAGTGGCTCAGCCACTTGGATTAGCCACACCGCCAAAGATTCGATCATCAATCTGGACACGGCGATCTCGCAGCGAGATAACGTCGTGGCCTACGGCTATTGCGAGGTAGAGTCCGCCGAGGAAAAAGCCTGCCTCCTTTCCACCGGCACCAATGACGGCGGTCGACTATGGCTGAACGGCGAGCAAATCTGGGACTATGCCGAGCCGCGCGGCTTGACGCCGGATGCGAACCTCCTACCCGTCCTTTTGCGCAAGGGACGGAATACGCTGCTGCTCAAGATCGAGGAACGCGGCGGCAAATGGGCCTTTTGCGCCCGCTTTCTGCCGCTCGACCACGAGCAAATGACCCATCGCCTCCCTCCTTTTCGCCTCGTCTCCCGCACCGACGGTTCGGCGGTGCTGATTTCCAACTATCCTCTCTCCACCAGCGAAAAACTATTCAAAAGCGTCGATCTCGCCATTCAGACGGCGGGACAACCGGAGCGAGAGCTTTGGCGCGGCGTTTGGACCAAGCAAAAGGAAATGCCTCTAAGCATCGATGTCAATACCTATCAACATTACCTCCTGCAGCTAAAGGTCGGGCTGCAGGACGGCAACACTTGGTCGAAGGAGATTCCCTTTCCGGCGGGCAAGCGCATCGAACACGTTTTGTTCGAAAAGGGCAAAACCGACTATAGCCTGATCATCGGCGCCGAGGCATCGGAATCGGAGCAATGGGCGGTGATGGAATTGCAGCATTGGCTCAAGGAAGCAAGCGGCGCCACGTTTCCCATTCGCTTTGATTCCGACTCGCTCACCGGCAAGGAGATCGTGGTCGGCTTTAACCGGCATGCGCGCGCCTTGTTAGAGCCAACGCTGCAAGCTCCGGCGGACGAGAACGAAACCTTTACCTATACCAACGTCGGACCGGCCATCGTCTTATGGGGCGGCAAGCAGCGCGGCACCATGTACGGGGTGATGACCTTTCTGGAGCGCGAGCTGGGCTGCCGTTGGTATTCGCCGCGTGTCAGCGTGGTGCCGAGAAAGGAAAAATACTCCTTTGTCCGGCTGCAACATTCGGAATCGCCGGGAATTCGCGTGCGCAACGATTTCTATTATGAGGCCTTTGAACCGATCTGGGCGGCGCGTAACAAAGTGAACGGTGCCATGGGATTTCGCCAGCAGCCCGGCGGAGTGGAGTGCTACTGGAGCGTGCACACCTTCTATCCATTGATGCCGCCGGAGGAGTTTTTCGCCGCGCACCCCGAATACTACAGCCTGATCGACGGTAAGCGCACTTGTGATCACGCCCAGCTTTGCCTCACCAATCCTGATGTCTTGCGGATCATTACCGAACGAATCAAGAAACGAATGCGCGAAAGCCCGGAGTATTTGATCTACAGCGTCTCACAAAACGATTGGCGGAATCCCTGTCAGTGCGAAAACTGTCAAGCCATTGCTCAGCGGGAAGAGAGCGAGTCCGGGCCGCTGGTCTGGTTCATCAATCAGGTTGCCGAAAACGTCGAGAAAGAATTCCCCAATAAATTCATCGGCACTTTGGCCTACCAATACACCCGCAAGCCGCCCAAGACCCTGCGCCCGCGACAAAATGTGGTCATTCGCCTGTGCAGCATCGAGTGCTGTTTCGCCCATGATTTTCTCACCTGCCCGGAAAATCAGTCCTTCCTCAGCGATCTCAAAGGCTGGGCGGCTATTTCACCACATCTTTACATTTGGGACTATGTGGTGAATTTTTCTCATTACATCATGCCGTACCCGAATTTCCGCGTCTTGCAGTCCAACATCAAAACTTTTCGCGACAATAAGGCCATCGGCATTATGGAACAGGCGGCCTATCAAAGTCGCGGCGGCGAATTTGCCGAGCTGCGCGCCTATGTCATCTCCAAGCTGCTGTGGAATCCCGAATGCGATGTGGAGCAAGTCATCGACGATTTCATGTATGGCTATTACGGTCGCGCCGGACAGCAAGTGCGCGCCTATTTTGATCTGCTGCACGGCCAGTTGCGAGCCGATACGCACATTCATCTGGGCCTGACCCCCGACGACAAGCTGTTCAGCGACGAGTTTGTGCAACAAGCCGAAGCTATTTTTGATCAAGCCGAGGCAGTGGCCGATAACGAAGAAATACGCCGGCGTGTGGAAATGGCCCGATTGCCGATCATGTATTTGAAATGCCTACGCCAGCCCGTGCTGGCCAAGTACGACGGCACCTACGAACGATTCAAAACAATTGTCAAACGCGAAGGCATCACCTTGTATGCCGAAGCCGGCGCTCCCCACTTGGAGGCGTTTCATCGCCGTGTTGAAGGAGCGCAATGAAGGTATCTGAGCGCCGAGGCACGAAGACCCAGAGATAAAATCACCGAGGAGGAAAAAATGAATCACAAAACAGCAATAGAGAATTTGTTTGCTTTGGCAGGGATTACCATTAATGGGCCCAATCCCTACGACATCCAAGTCCATGATGCACGATTTTACCAAAGGGTGTTGAGTGAATCTGCTCTGGGCTTGGGCGAATCCTACATGGATGGCTGGTGGGATTGTGACGCTTTGGACGAGTTGATCCATCGCATTCTCAAAGCAAGGCTGGAAGAAAAGGTTCGCGGTAATTGGAAGATGCTGCTCTATAGCTTAAAGAGCAAATTGTTCAATCGCCAGAAAAGGTCGCGCGCCCCTCAGGTTAGCGAGCAGCATTACGATCTGGGTAACGATCTTTATCAGGCCATGCTGGACAAAAGGCTCAATTACACCTGCGGCTATTGGAAAGATGCCCAAAATTTAGATCAGGCACAAGAGGCAAAGTTAGAATTGGTTTGCCAGAAAACAAATCTAAAACCAGGCATGCGGGTCCTTGAATTGGGTTGCGGCTGGGGAAGTTTTGCCAAATATGCTGCAGAAAAATATGGTGTCCAGGTGGTGGGGATCAACCTTTCCAAGCAACAAGTGCAATTGGGCAGAGAACTTTGTCGCGGCTTGCCGGTCGAGTTACGCCTACAGGACTATCGCGAGGCCGAGGGAAAATACGATGCGGTGATTTCCATCGGCATTATGGAGCATGTGGGCTATAAGAATTACCGCACCTACATGGAAGTCGTGGATCGCTGCCTCAAAGATGACGGAATTGCCTTTATCCATACCATTGGTGGTAATATCAGCAGCCACCACGCCAATGCCTGGACTGACAAATATATTTTCCCCAACGGCATGTTGCCATCCATAGCTCAGCTCGGCAAAGCCATGGAGGGTCTGTTCGTTATGGAGGATTGGCATAATTTTGGGCCCGATTATGACAAGACCTTAATGGCTTGGTACGGAAATTTTGCCAACTCCTGGCCAAGGTTTAAGGACAAGTACGGCGAACGTTTTTATCGCATGTGGCGATTTTATCTGTTGAGCAGCGCCGGCGGCTTTAGGGCGCGCGCCCAGCAATTGTGGCAGATCGTGCTGACCAAACCGGGTCGTCCGCAGCCTCATTGCCGCTTTAGCTAAGTCACCTCCATACCGCCATTCTTAAAATTCATGAGGCGAATCCATCATTATGATCTATTCTCAGGTCATCATCGTCGGCGGTGGTCCGGCCGGTTCTACTTGTGCCTGGATGCTGCGGCGACATGGCATCGACTGCATCATCCTCGACAAACAGCCATTTCCCCGCACAAAATTATGCGCTGGCTGGATTACCCCGCAAGTCATCAGCGACCTGCAAATGGATGTGGAGCGCTATCCCCATAGCCTGACCAAATTCGATCGCTTCCATGTCCACCTATATGGTCGATGTTTGAAAATCAGAGTTCACCAATACGCCATCAGACGATATGAATTCGATCATTGGCTGTTGCAAAGATCTGGAGTGCCGGTTTACACCCATCATGTCAAAAGTATCAAAAAGGATGGCGCCGATTATGTTATTGACGATCTATACCGTTGCCGGTACTTGGTCGGTACTGGAGGTACCTCCTGTCCTGTTTACCGGACATTTTTCAAATCAATTCAGCCCCGTCACCCAGATTCCATGGTTGTTGCTCTTGAGCAGGAATTCCCCTACCACGCTGCGGACCCCCATTGTCACCTCTGGTTTTTGCAGAACAAGCTACCTGGTTATTCTTGGTACGTACCGAAAGGAAATGGTTTTGTAAATGTCGGCGTTGGAGGAATCTTGCAAACACTAAAAGCCAACGGCGACAGCATCCACACCCACTGGAAATTTTTGGTTCAACAATTAGAGCGGATGTCTTTAGTGAAAGATTATGCGTTTCAGCCAAAGGGCTACGTCTACCCTATCCGCAACGGGATCGACCGTCCACAACTGGATCATATCCTTCTCGGCGGGGATGCTGCCGGTTTGGCTACCCAAGATATGGGTGAAGGAATTGGTCCAGCGGTGCAAAGTGGAATTTTAATAGCAGACTCCATCCTGACCGGCCGACCATATTCTTTAGATTCGGTAAAAAAATACAGCTTTCCGAAATTGCAGCCTTTGCTCAAACTGGCTAAATGGATTGCGGGAAAATGAAGATGCGCAAAATCATATTCGGGCTTTTGCAAGCTATTGCCGTCATTCTTGTCATCCTGATTGTCGCTTTTTACTTGTACATTTCCCTGCCCATCTGGGGGATTCCTTTCAATGCCCAGCGACACGGGCGAGTGCCTCTCACGCCTCCTTGGGCTTTGGAATGCTGGCTTTGGGAAGATGACAAAAACACCGCCGCGGCCGTCGATGAACTGATCACAGGCTATGCCGAACATGATCTGCCGGTGCGAACCATTCTCCTCGATAGCCCATGGAGTCTGCGCTATAACGATTTCATCGTCGATGAGGCCCGCTATCCCAATCCGGCAGAGTGGTTTCGCAAATTGCAGGATCAGGGCTACCGCGTGGTTTTATGGATGACCTGCATGGTCAACAGCGAAAACGACAATACCGCCATCAAGAAATCTCTCGATTGGTATGAGCAGGCAAGGCAGAACGGGTACCTGGTCGGCGACGGCTATCAGTTCAAATGGTGGCAAGGTCGCGGCGGCTTCATAGATTACACCAATCCGCAGGCCATGACTTGGTGGCGCGGCTTGCAACAGCAGGTCTTCGATTACGGCATCGACGGCTGGAAATTGGACGGTACCGCCACTTTCTTCAGCAGCGAATTATGGGGAATTCCCTTCCCTTATCAGCGTACTCACAAGGGCTGGATGACCACGCGCGGCTACATGGACTTGTATTATCGTGAGGAATACCGGCACGGCAAAAGCCAAAATCCCGATTTCATCACCCTCGCGCGCTCCATAGATCGACCTTATACCCATCCCGAAGGTTTTGCCCCTTTCGATGCCGCCCCGGTGACTTGGGTGGGCGACCAGAAGCACGCCTGGAAATCCGGCGGCGTGGATTCTTCCGGCCAGTCCCATGACGAAGACCTGATGATGAGAGGCGAAGAAGGCATCGAGGAGGCTTTGCGAGATATTCTGCTGGCGGCCAAACGCGGCTACTGCATCATCGGCTCGGACGTGGGCGGCTACAGCGGGCGCATCATTCCGCCCAGACTCTACATTCGCTGGGCACAGCTTTCCTGTTTCTGCGGCTTGTTCCTCAACGGCGGGCATGGCGAGCGCGCTTTGTGGAAGCGCAGCCAACAGGAGCTGGAGGTCATTCGTAAATTCTCCTGGCTGCACACCGAGCTGATCCCCTACATGTACAGCCACGTGGTCGCCTGCCATAACGGCGGCAAGCCACTGCAGCGACCGATCAAAGGCAAGTACAAGATGCGGCGATCAGCGATCTGCGGTCAGCAGTCAGGTGCCGGGCCATTGCTGCGACCAATGCAAAGCAAGTATCATTATTTCTTTGGGGATGATTTCCTTGTTGCGCCCATTTATCAGGACTCGCCCATCAACACGGTGCATCTGCCAAGGGGACGATGGCGTTACTTCTTTAATGACAACGAAGTGATCGACGGCCCAACAACCTTTACGCGCAGCTTTCCGTTGGATGAATATCCGGTGTATGTGCGGGACGGAGCCATTGTCCCGATGAATGTCAACCGCTCCTACACCGGCTTGGGCGATGAGAACTCAGCCGGCTATCTGACCTGGCTCATTTATCCGCAGGGAGCCAACCGATTCACCGTGCACCACCCGGATGGCAGCGGCTCGACAACGGTGCGCGTATCCGAAGAAAGCGGCCAAGTAAAAATCCAATTTGACGGCACGAAAAAAAGGCATATATTACGAGTGCTTCTGCCGACCGAACCGGAACGGATCGAATTAGACGGCATCATTTTAGCAAAAGGACAACAGTGGCGGTACGACAGCGCCAACCAGCGTCTTTGGATTAGGATGGAGGGTTATGAGAAGGGACGATATAAAATCCTTACGCAGCCATAGCACCGCCCGCACAAATCGTAGGACAAGATGCCATCTTGTCCTACAAAGGCAAGGAAAAGGTAGCATTCACCGAGGACAAATTAAAACAGAGGACAAAAGGAGCACGTGAAAGAAGAAGCATACAAAATAGATAAATCGGCGTTTTCGATTGGCAGCCTGCATGATGGAGGGGATGAGAAAGCGTATTGGTTATCAAAATCACCGCAGGAGAGAATCGAGGCTATCGAAATCATGAGGCAAATCCTATATGGCTACGATCCGGCTACCACCCGACTGGAAAGATTTTTTGAGATTGCTTGATTTTAACCAGGTACAGTACCTTCTGATAGGGGGCTATGCAGTGGGCTACCATGGCTACCCCCGAGTGACGGCTGATATGGATATATGGATAGCCACAAGCGCAGAAAACGCCCTTAGGATAGTGTCAGCCATAAGGGAGTTTGGCTTTGATGATCCGGAAATAATCCCTGAATTATTCACAGAACAGAAAAAGATCATTAGGATGGGCGTTCCACCGATCCGAATAAAAGTCATTAGTGAGGTTGATGGAGTAGAGTTTGGCGAGTGCTACATGAATCGTGTTCTGGGTGAAATCGACGGTGTACAATTGAATATTATTGATCTCGAAAACTTAAAAAAGAACAAGAAGGCCAGTGGCCGCCTTAAAGACCTGGCGGATTTGGAGCACTTGCCTTGAGCGAAGTAACTAATCTCCTGATCAAACACTTAAGCTTGCCAACATGAAGGGACCATGAGTGTGAATAGCCATGGAGGATTTAGATTTTCAATCAGCGCATTTTGTCTGCTTGCAATAAGCTACATTGAATGCATTGGCCAGCAGCCTCCCCGAACCGATCCCCTACCCACAGTTGCCGAAGCCTACCGAACCATCGCGCAAAGATTCCAATCCTACACCGTCGTTCTAAAGCCGGACAGGATTGAGCCGGAATGGTGGGCGGGAGCGCCGTCCGTAGTGCGCGATGAGCGCGGGACTTTTTGGCTGGCATGCAGAATGCGCACGGCGGATGCGCCACGTGGCTTGCGCGGCTACGAAATCCGCATTCTGCGCAGCGAGGATGGAATTCATTTTGACAAGGTTCTCAGCATCCCGCGAGAAGCAGTACCCATTCCCGGCTTTGAAAGACCGGCGCTCCTCATCGATCCGCAAACCAAGCTTTTCAAATTGTATGTCTGTGGACCCTGGCAGGAAGGCCCGTGGAGCATTATGAAACTCGCCGATGCGAAGTCGCCGGCCCAATTCAATCCGTCATCAGCCAAGCCGGTTATCCAGCCGTTTCCCAAAAGGCATGAGCGCGACATCATCGTGGAGGAATACAAAGACCCGTTCATCATTTTCGCCGAAGGCCAGTATCACTGTTACGTCACCGGCTATCTCCGAAAACTCGAACGCCTCTTTCACTTTACCAGCAAGGACGGAGAAAAGTGGGAACCGGTCGGCCATCCTAATGAAGCCATCATGGACTTGACCGGCTGGCATGACTTTTTTGTCCGCCCGGCTTCTGTGCTCCCCATCGGCGCAGGATATCTGTTCTTTTACGAGGGCTCCAACGCAAGTTGGCCCGATCCGGTTTACAACGTGACGACCGGATTGGGTTTCACGTTTGACCTCCACCGAATCATCGACCTCACGCCCGATTCGCCCCTGATCGTCAGCACCACACCGGGTAAATTTCACACCTGGCGCTATTCACACTGGCTGAGGGTCGGCGATGAGCTGTGGGTGTATGCAGAAGTTGCCTGCGAAAACAACACCCATGAAATCCGGCTGTTTCGTACCAGTATGCAGTGAACACGATTTCCACCACACACAAATCGCCAAATAGGACAACCCACGATGATGTCATCTTGGCCGGAAAAGGAATGCTCGCATAATAGAAAAGAGCAGTGCCTCACGCCAAGCCGCCAAGCACGCGAAGAACTTGATAACAGGGGGTTACATGAGGGAAGACGAGATTGCAAGGATTATTGTTGATGCTGCCTTGCATATCCAGGTAAAATTGGGATCGGGACTGCTGGAATCTGTCTATGAGGTAGTTCTGGCACACAAGCTGACAAAGCTTGGTCTGCAGGTTGAGCGACAAAAGCCTATTCCACTCACTTTCGAGAACATTAAATTTGACGAAGGTTTTCGGGCTGATATCATTGTAGAGGACAGGGTGATTCTCGAACTAAAATCGGTGGAAAAGATTTCCAAGGTGCACAAGAAGCAAGTTCTGACTTATTTGCGGCTTGCCGACAAAAGGCTTGGCTTTTTAATTTTGATTCTACACTCATTATGGATGGGATTTTGGGAATTGTAAACGAACTAGAAGAATGAAGCTATTTGCCTTTGCGCCTTGGCGGTTTTGTGTGAGATTTGTGATGGTATTTTTGTCTCCATAGAAAAATGGCAAGGCGTTCATTGGTTGGTCATTCGTTCTCGAAATCGGGTGGGATGAATTGCGAATTCTTTTTTGAAATCTAATCATGTACAGGAGTCCTCATGTCCGATCTCAAACCTCTCACTTTGCACGATGACCGATATTTTAGCTCCAATCCAGAAGAGCGAAAGATTGCGCGTCACCTTTATGAAATCGCCAAACCGCTGCCGTTGATCTGCCCTCACGGCCACGTCGATCCCCGGCTGTTTGCCGACAACCGGCCTTTCCCCGATCCGACGGAGCTTTTGGTTATCCCAGATCATTATCTTTTCCGCATGCTCTACTCGCAGGGAATTCCCATGACCGCCCTGGGCGTACCGCGCATCGACGGCGGTCCGACGGAAACCGACCGGCGTAAGATTTGGCAATTGGTCGGCGACAACTTTTATCTCTTCCGCGCCACGCCCACCGGGGGCTGGCTGAAGCACGAGCTGCATGAAGTGTTTGGCATCCAGAAGCGGTTGAATGGCAAAACAGCCATGGAGATTTATGATGAGATCAACTCGGCTCTGCAAAAGCCGGAGAACCTGCCCAGAGCCATGTTCGAACGATTCCGCATACAAGTGCTCGCCACCACCGATGCTCCCACCGACACGCTCGAACACCACCAGAAAATTCGCGCCAGTGGCTGGAAAGGTCGCGTCATTCCTTCCTTCCGTCCGGACAATGTGACGGATTTTATGTATCGCGGCTGGCGACAAAATATTGACAAGCTATCCGAAGTGAGCGGAATCGACTGCACCCGCTATCGCGGCTTTATTCAAGCCATCGAAAAACGCCGGGCTTTCTTCAAAGAATTGGGAGCAACGGCGACAGATCAAGGCGTGCTGACGCCTTTTACGATTGAATTGTCTGGGACAGAGGCGGAAAAGCTGTTTGCCAAGGCGATTAAAGGAAAAGCCACGCCGGAAGACGCTAAGCTTTTCACCGGTCATATCATCATGGAAATGGCTCGCATGAGCATCGAAGACGGTCTGACCATGCAGTTGCATCCCGGCTCCTTCCGCAATCACAATGAGCAAGTCTTCAAAACCTTTGGGCTGGATAAAGGCTGTGACATTCCGCTGGCCACGGATTTTGTCCATAATCTTCGTCCGCTGCTCAACAAGTACGGCAACGATCCGCGCCTGACGTTGATCGTCTTCACCTTGGATGAGACGACCTACTCTCGTGAATTGGCGCCCCTGGCGGGACATTATCCGGCGATGAAGCTAGGGCCGGCTTGGTGGTTCCACGA
The DNA here is from genome assembly GCA_020722685.1 of Caldithrix sp. Next base: position 10,257 of record DYKH01000041.1, read on the forward strand.
CAGTCGCGAGGGCATGCTTCGCTACCGCCGCATGACCACAGAAACGGCCGGCATTTACAACACCGTCGGCTTTAACGATGACACGCGGGCCTTTCCGTCCATACCGGCAAGACATGACGTGGCCCGCCGAGTGGATTGCCGTTTCTTGGCCGAGCTGGTGGCCGAGCATGTGATCGAGTTGGATGAAGCGCAGGAGATGATTGTGGATTTGTCTTATAATTTGGCAAAGAGGAACTACAAGCTGTAGCAAGTTGCAAGTCGCAAGCTCCAAGTCGCAAATCCCAAATAATTTCCAATGACCAATTTTCCAAAACTCTTCCGCTTGGAAATTGGCACTTGGATCTTATTTGGGATTTGGTGCTTGGTTGTTTGGCAGTTTTTGGCTACCGCGTCAAGCGCATAATGAAAAGTTCTACCTCAGCAAGTCAAGGCGACGAGCGAATTAGTCAAAACTTCGCAGCTTGCCTTGTAGCCGCTCCGGTTGCCAATTCGCCGGCGCGGGTTTGGGATAATACAATATGTCCTTGCGCTCGATGGGCACGCCATCCTGCGCTGCACTCTGGTAAAGCGCTTCGACTTCTCCCAAGACGTTCAAGGCATGAATGGCATCCCTGCGGTACTTGCAGCCGGTCAACAAGCAGCGGAGAAAATCCGCCAATTCGACGGCAAACGGGTCGCGCGGTGCGAGGTCGAGGTACTGCCAATAGTTTCGCCATTCGACCTTCTCGCCCTTGACCGATCTCTCCCAGCGATTGGCGGGAGCGGTTTCCTTCCATTGTACCTTCAATCCATAAAGACCAAAGACGACGCTGCCGTTTTCTCCTTCCACAGTGATTTCCAACGGGCCGAATTCCGAATTAATGCGGCGGAACCATGACCAGATAGATGTGTTCACCACGCCGTTCGTGTGCTCGCGGCGAAGATGCGAACAATCTTCCACGTCGCAATCGATGACAGTTCGGCCATCGGTGCTCAGGCGCTTGGGGACGAGAAGTCGTGCCACTGCGCTCAACCGCTCGGTCTCACCAAAAAGCGCTTCGGACAAATAGCCTTCGTGACACATATCCAAAATAATCCCGCCGCCGGCTTCGGCAAATCGCCAGTTGAAATCCGGGCGCTGACCGGAAAATTCTTTGTTGCCGGCCAATCCAGAACCCACTTCATAGCCGAAAGCCATCTGCGCCGTGAGCGGCTTGATCTCCGGCATCATCTGCACGGCTTTGTGCACGCCGGGCGTCTCCAACATGTGATGCACGACGCCGTGTTTGAATCCGCCTTTTACCAGCGCATCAACGATGGCAAAGCCATCCGCATAATTGGCCGCCAAAGGCTTTTCCATGAATACCGCCGTGGTCGAGGAATCCAGCGACGGCAAAACTTGCAGCATAAACTCCTTGCGGATGCCGGTGGAAAGAGTATTGTGATAAACCTGTCGTTCGGGATTGAGGCGCCGGGCTAATGCCATGGCCGGTTGAATGTCCTCGAAGGAATGCTCCAGGCTCAAAGTCTCGGCTATCTTTTTGACTTTGTCCGGATTTCTTCCCACGCCGATTGCTACCGGCCGGACAATATCACCGTCCACTTGCACCATTCGATCTTTGTTGATGTTTTGCAGCGCTCGCACGGCAATCTGTCCCATGCGACCGGTCAAGCCGTGAACGACGACCGGAATTACTATTTCTGCCATCTATACCTCCTGATTACTGAAACGCTTGCCTATCGTAACATTGTCTGGAATTTCCTGGCATCCCGCAGCATGTTAACGTTATTGAAAAGCACGTAACTGGGCTTGCCCTGTTGGCACCAATCGTAAAGTAGCCGCAGGTCCAAATCGGAATACGTATAGCGATAGCCCTTGATGCCATGCAGCCGAAAATAGTTGATGGGGGCAAACAGACTCTTGCGGACGAACGGATCGACGCAATGCACCAAATTCAGCGAGCTACATAGCTCCCGAACGACATCGTCGGGCCAATCCCCGCGCGGCTCCCAGCAGAAGACAAAATCCTCCCGGTCAATTGCCGTAAAAAACGCGCGCAGATTCTGCCGATGAAACTCATCGTCTCGAAAGCTGGCCGGACATTGAAAGACGATGATCTTCGCCTTTAATGCCTCAGCAACTTCGCGCGTCCGCAGCCAAGCGTCGTGAACTTCCCGGGTCGGCTTGAAGGATCCATAATTGCCCCGGCTTTCTTCTGGTAGCTTTTCCCGCAGCCGGCGGTAGGTCGGGCTGGACGGCTCGTGAGTGATCAACTGCCAGGCTTTTAGAGTAAACTCGAAATCCTCGGGAGCTTCTTCTCGCCACCTTTGGGCAGTTGCAAGCTTGGGCGGCTGATAAAAAGTCTGCTGCACTTCCACGACCGAAAATTCCCTAAAGTAAAGCGACATGGATTCGGCAAAGCCGCAGCAACCGACTTTTATTTCTGTTGCCTTCATTTCAATGATACTGGTTAAGGGTCATTTTTTCATGTCATGCCTGTGAATACAGGCATCTCCTAACGATATATTCACAAGGAGATTCTTGTATGCGCAGGAGGAATGATAAGATGGATGAAATTTCTACCCTCAACGAGTATAATCACACGAAGACGAAGGATTCGCTGCGCCAATTGTTACTTCTCAAAAAACTCCGCATGGATCGCCCGCACGGTAGTCTTGACATCTCTTTCCTTGACCAGAAAATACTGGGCAACCTTGGACGCGCCCGAAGCGATCATTTCCACGTTCACGTTCATTCCCGCGACCGCGGAGAAAACCCGTCCCGCAAGCCCTTTGGTTTCCGCCAAGCCTTCGCCGACCACGCCCACGAGGGCAATGTCCGTAACCGGCTCAATGTGATCGATGTAAGGAATCCGCAGGCCTTCGATCAAATGCTTGCTCTTCTTGACATCGCTTTTATCCAACAGCAGGCTGACGGCCGTTTGCGAGGTGATCACGGAAATAATGTTGACTTTGGCGCTGCTCAGCGCGGAAACCACTTTTTGCAGAAATCCGATTTGCTGGCCGACGCTGGCCCCGTGCAAACGCAAGGCGCCGATCTTGCAGTTAAACGTAACGCTCTTGATGACGTCTTCATGCAAATGCTTTTCCGGCCCGATAACAGTACCGGTTGCTTCCGGCTTGTAAGTATTCTTGATGATGGCCGGAATTCGTTTCTTTGCCAATGGCTCCACCGTTCGCGGATGCAAGATGCCGGCGCCAAAATAAGCAAGCTCAGCCGCTTCTTCATAAGCCAGGTATGGCAATGTCCTGGCTTCCGGCACGATTTCCGGCGCAGCGGTCAGAAAGCCGTCCACGTCCTTCCAAATCTGCAGTTCTCTGACATCCATCGCGTAAGACACAATCGCGGCGCTATAGTCCGTCCCGCCGCGGCCAAAAGTGATGGCATGCCCGTCAGCGGTGCAGCCGAAAAAACCGGTTATTACCGGGATGGCACCGCCAGCGATGTGTCCCCGCAAATGATCCGGCAGCGCTTTGGCGATGGCTTCGAGATTGGCGTTTCCATTGCCAAAGTCACCATCGGCGAGCAGATCGATATGATCAGCTTCGAGCGCCACAGCCGCTTGGCCGCGATCCTGTAGACAACCCGTTAGAAGCTGCACGGCCAACCGTTCGCCCATCGACAGGATCAAATCAAGAGTGCGGTCCGAACATTCGCCGGTATAGGCAATGCCATAGAGAAGCTTTTCCAGACGCGAAAGCAGATACTCGATTTCGTCGACTATTTTTTTCTTGGTTTCTGTGGACTGAATTGCCCCAACGACCAGCTCACGATGGAGCAGATTGAGATAGTCCAATAGCCCACCAATCTTACGCTCGGTCGTCAATGCCTCCTGCACGCTTTTCAGAAGATGATTCGTGACGCCATTGACAGCAGACAGCACCACGATTTTTCCCGGCGCCCGTTGTCGGATGATAATGTCCGCTACTTGACCCAGCGAGTCAATACTTCGCAGCGAAGACCCGCCGATTTTCATCACGATCATAGCAATCGTTCTCGATATGCCAATTCGGCATTCAACACCGATCCACCCGCCGCGCCCCTCACCAGATTGTTGGACAAGGTAGCAAAGCGAATAACCCGTTTTTCGACCTCAAGGCGGCCCACAGTCGCGGTCATGCCTTTGGCCCGCACAGGCTCGCCGGCATCCACATCGATGCGCGGTTGTGGGCGAGTCGGCTCCAAGTTGAGAATGACCGGCTGAACCGGCGCCGTGGGCAAGCCGATGACTGGCTCGGGCGAAACATAGCCTTTGAAGCGCTCGACGACGTCTGGATAATCGACCTCTTGCTCAACTTCCACGTGCACGGAAATGAGATGCCCCACGATGGTGGGAACACGGAAGCAATGGGCGTGAATTTCCCAGTCAGTGGGAATGATTTTAGAACCCTCCAATTGGCCGCATATTTTAGCACATTCCTGCCGAACCTTATTTTCTTCGCCTTGAATGAAAGGAATGACATTGCCGGCAATATCCAGTGCCGCAACACCCGGGTATCCCGCGCCGGAAATGGCTTGATAGCTGGCAACAATCAGCTTCTTGATTCCGAGCGGCAGCAGTGGGGTCAAAGCCAATGCCAAGCCCGTGGTGGTGCAATTAGCGTTGGTGATAATAAATCCTTTTGTGCGCTCTTGCTGAACATGCGCCATCCGAAGATGTTGGTGGTTTATTTCCGGGATCAGGATAGGAACCTGAGGATTCATGCGATGGGAGCTGGCATTGGAGAACACCTTGAGACCCTTCTCGGCGGCTTCCTTCTCAATTCCCGTCGCAATATCAGCGGGCAGAGCGGAGAACACGATCTCGACGCCTTTTGTCACTAAAAGATCGACGCTGATCGGGTCAAAGACCATATCGGCAAAGGCAGAAGGCAAGCCCTCGGCGATGAGCGGCTTGATTTCGCGCAGGCGCTGGCCGACTCGTACGTCACTGGCGCCAATCGCCGTCAATTCAAAATAAGGATGATCGACGAGCAGCTTGAGAAAGTGCTGGCCGACAATCCCCGTGGCACCCAAGACCGCAGATTTGATCTTTGACATAGTCATTCCTAAATTGGTGATGAATGAAGGCTCGCCGCGATGATAATAAAAAAGCCCGCTGGGGGTGATAACAGCGGGCCTTAGATTCGATCTTCCAGAAAAATTCTATGCTGGGAAAATTTCCAGCCCACCTATCCTATGGTAAGTGAGCATAGGCATAAAATATTTCGGTAGATTTTTCATCATCGGCCTGGTTCCAGAAGATTTCTCAATTCGCGGAAAAATAAGAAATCGCGCCATCAATGTCAAGATGGATTTTTGTGAAATTTTGCGAAATTGGTTGTTCTGAGATTGCGAGTGAAAGATTCGAAAAAAAATCTGGTTTCCAATTTGGGTACGGAAACCAGATTTAACTACCTTGACCAAGAAGAAAGCAACCTTACCTATCAATTACTGCACCTTGGCTTTCAACTGGTCCACTTCCTCACGCAAGCGATCCACCTCCATTCTTAGCCGCTCCAGACTTCTGTCTCTCTCTGCTTGAGATCGTTCAATCTCGCGTCTGATGCGATCGCGTATTTCATCCTTCATCTGAAGCTGGTACTCTTTGATCTCATCCAGCGCTCGCTTTTGTTCTTCTGATATTTGCCGGCGAAGCGCCTTACCATCGCGATCCCACCAACTCAGGTTAGGGGCCGGAGTAGGAAAATTAAAGTTGAAGCTATGAGCTCTGGGCCGCTCTTCCAAGGTGGCGGTGGCCTTTTCCAGCCGGCCTTTGCGGACATAGGCGACTTCCACCTCGCTGTCCTTCTCGTGTTCAGCCAGGATTTCCCGTAAGTCTTCGGCACTCAGAGGCTTCTCTCCGTCCACAGACACCAAAACGTCGCCGGCCTTGAGTCCAGCTTTATCCGCCGGGCCATCGTCCTCGACCTTGGTGATCAGCAACCCGGAATCGGCGGCCACCTCAAAATACTCGGCCAAATCATCGTTCAACTCCTGTACTTCGATGCCGAGGTAGAGACCAGACCGATCGGAAAGGTAGAAGGACCATTCAGGTGCTAATTTGTCTTTCAGAAGCATCGGCTTGTCGCTTCGCTTGCCGAGCGTCACTCTGAACGTCTTTCGTTCCTGGCCCCGCATGATTTCGACCTCGACCTCGTCACCCTCTTTGTACTTTCTCAGCGCAAAGGTCAAATCTCGCGGCCGGCGAATGATTCTCTTGTCAAACTTGACCACCACATCACTTGGCTCCAAGCCGGCCTTGTCAGCAGGACTATCATCGACGACATCATCGATAACCGCACCGTAGCGAGCCTTAGTATCCAATTCCTCGCGCATCTCTTTGTCCAGTTCTTTGAGCTGAACGCCAAGCCAGGCACCACCTCTGTCTTCATCGCTGACCGTCACGGTGACTTTCTTTTCGACTATCTGGGCATAGGTACCGCGGTCCTGCAGGGCCAAGCCCAAAGAGAGAGCCAGGGCCGTGACAAGTATCCATCGATTCAAATTGCTAAGCATATTTCCTCCGTTCAAGGTTGCACGTTCATTCTGTGCATGGGACGTGGAGCCCTATCAAAAGTTGCAGACTAATTTGCGGCCCATCACTTCGGCGGCGGAGGACAGATAATAGCTCACTTACGGGGCGCAAGTGAGGTTTTACGAGGACAGAAAATTAGCACTTGCTTTTCAGTTGCGAGCAGGTTATTTTGATCCGGAAAAGCCAAAGTGAAATCACTTGCTTGATTATGGGCTAACCGTGCAAATCAAGATTCGGTCACGACATCCATCGGAGCTACAAGTGGAAATTGCCTACGCTTTGTTGGGAAGCTTGGGACTCGCGATCGCCCACTACTTCCCCGAAATCATCGGCATCGTTCCGCCCTGCTTGTTTCGCTACATGACCGGTATCCCCTGTCCCGCCTGCGGCGCGACGAGAAGCGGACTCTACATTAGCCAATTTCAAATCGCCGGCGCCTTCACTGCTAATCCATTCTTTTTTGGCCTTTTTGTCGCTTTGCTAATCTGGGGAATAAATACCTTCGCAGGCTTAGTTTTCAAGAAAAATTTGTCTTTCACTCTTTCCATGAGCGAGCAAAAGGTGCTGCGCGTGGTTCTTATGGGCGCTTTCTTTATAAGCTGGGTGTACCTGATTTTGACTACATTGATTTAGGAGAATTGGAAGAATGCCAGGGATGAAAAAACAGAGAAACTCATGAATCCTAAACGCACACTTGTGGGGTTTACGGTGGACAAATATGAAGGCCTGATGCCGTCGGTCATTCTGTCGGGTCTCAAAATTGTCGGCGTTACCTATGTCGAGCTCACCAAAACGGTTTTTGCCGAAATAAGCGCCATCAGCAAAAAGATGCACGGCCTTAGAGCCGGCTTTCACTTGCCGCTCATCCATGACGACGGTTGGGATCTGTCCTGCCTTGATTTCAAAGAACAAATAGACGAGGTCATCGGGAATATCAATCGCCACAAGGACGCCCTGCATATTCAGCACGTCATCGCCCATCCGCCGGAGCCGGAGGCCGCGAAACACGCCATTCATTCCTCGTTGGAATTTCTCTTGGAGAATCTCTCCAGACTGCAAGTGCCCGTCTATCTGGAAAACGTGCCTTATGGCACACCGGAGGATTTGATGGCCGTGTTCACCAAGGCCAAACGGAAATTGGGTGACCAATTGGCCGGCCTTTGTTTTGATGCCCCGCATCTATTTGTGACCGGATACGATCCGGTCGACCAGTTTAAGCAATGGAATGGCCAGATCGGATGTGTGCATTTGTCCGATTGTTTTAGAAACGACGACGTCCATTTGCCTTTTAATAAAGGTGGGGAACTGCCCATCGATACTTTGCTGTCGGTCATGAAGGAGCACCGCTTTAGGGGATACGTAACTTTGGAAATAAAGCCCGAGTCGCTTCAGGATATTCATGCATACATTGAAAGCTATCTGAAAGTTTTGGCCAGCCTGTCCTATGGGAAATACATTCGCACAATGACTCGTTGGTTGTTGATTCGGCCGTTCGTCAATCATTTTGTTTCTTGATAACTGCTCACACTGTCGGCCCATTCGGCAGCGGCTATTCAGGCTATTTGCGTATGTTGATAGCTTCGCCGCGTCCATCACCTTTTGTAAAACCTC
>DYKH01000041.1:18485-25543 GCA_020722685.1 Caldithrix sp.
ACCACCTTTTGGAAAAAAAGCTTGCTTTTGTCGTCAGGGAAAATTATCTTGGCAACGAGATGACGCAGCGTTCAGTAAATCGGGTGGCAAACCTCACCCTATATGATATGAACAGAAGCCATAATCAAAGACACACCCTTTCCTTTTTTCCATTGCTCACTCCCACAGCCCTCAATGGTAAGCACCGTTTCGTAATCATTCGTTTAATTGGACCAAACGGCTGGACAGTTGTTTCTATGGACGATCGAACAGCAGCCGACCATGGCAAAGCGTGAATTAGTAGCAACCGCTGCGGACATCACTTTCGGGACAAACCCACAGCACGAATGCACGCCAACACGATGCAGAATGAATTCTCATCTCGACCTATCTAACGATTCATCAACAACAGCACCGACGGCTGTATAAGCCGCAGTAGCTTATCATTAAAAAGCGAGGTTAAACATGCCGCAGAACTTTCATTCTTTGATTCCTGAGATCAAAAAGCGCATGAATGACGAATTCTTGCGCGAAACGTCTGCCGACACCGAAGAACTGTTGGCTGTTCCCTACCCGTACGTGGTGCCGGCTAAGAAAGAGCGGGACGCACTTTTTTATTGGGACACCTATTTTATCAACCTCGGTCTCATTCGAATGAAAATGATTGATCAAGCCAGACACAACGTCGAAAACCTCATCTTCCTATTGCGCAAATTCGGCTTTGTCCCCGCTTCCAACCGCAAGGACCTGCTCACCATTTCCCATCCACCTTTCTTGCCCTGGATGGTGCGCGACGTTTATCGGGCTACCGGCGACAAGGAATGGCTGCGAAGAACGTTGCCGGACGTGGCCGCCGAGTATCGCTTTTGGACCAACAAAGCCCACACCACGGCAAATGGACTTTATCGTTATGCCCTCGCAAAAGGCGATCCCGCGACGGACGAAAAAGCATTGGAGATGGAATCCGGATGGATTGGCTCGCCAAGATTCGAAGACCTCAGCCACTGCAATCCGGTCGATTTGAATGCATTGCTGTATCGAAACGCCATGATCATCTACGATCTGCAGATCGAGGCCGAAGGCAAAGGCGATGAGAGCTTGCTGCAAAAAAGCAAACAAATCCAAAAGCTCATGGAATTTTGCTGGGATGAAACTGATGGATTCTACTATGACAATGATTTCCACAAAAAACAGTTGCGCAAAGTGAAAACGATGGCCGGATTCTTTCCCATCTTTGTGGAAATGGTGCCGCAAAAGCGCGCCCGGCTCATGCAAAAGCAACTGAAAAGCTTTGTACAACCCGGCGGCCTGGCTTGCATGGACAAAACCTATGGCAGCGGACCGTCGCCGTGGAATTATCCCCTCTGCTACGCTCCCCTGATGTATTTCACCATCAAAGGCTTGTGCGATTACGAAATCATGGAAGATGCCGCCGACATCGGTACCAACTGGCTAACCATGGTGGCGGAAATCTATCAGAACACCGGTGAATTCTGGGAATGGTATGACGTGGCGGAAAAGAGCGTCAAAGCCTCGAACTCTGTCCCCAATCGACCCATCATGGGTTGGACGGCCGGAGTTTTCATAGCCCTGATCGATGCGCTGGGACTGGAATAGCGGTGGCCAGCACCCTCGCATGGCAGACCCCTGTTCTGCGAGCCGACCAACAGAAATCGGTCCTCATTTTGCGGGGACATTGATAGACAGACAAGAAATGTAGAAAACTTAAGGCAAAGGACAACTCATAATAGCCATCAGGAACCACTCCCTTTCGCATAGCTTCACGCCCTTTGCCGCACAAATCTATGCCCAGCCACGCTGAACAGTTGCCCGCATTCCACCGCCATCTTCGCCTGTTCGATGCAACCATGGTCGTCATGGGCGGAATGATTGGGGCCGGCATTTTTGTCAATCCCGCCTTTGTGGCGCAAACGGTTCCTACATCCGGTTTGGTGATTTTGGCTTGGATTGTCGGCGGGATGATCGCCTTCATCGGCGCTCTGATCTTTGCCGAGTTGGGCGCACTCTTGCCGCAAGCCGGAGGGCAGTACGTTTATCTGAGTCGGGGCATACATCCTCTGTTGGGCTTTCTCAACGGCTGGGGGCTCTTCTGGGTCATCACCACCGGCGCCATTGCCTTTGTCTCAGCCATGGCTGCCGAATATCTGACGGCCCTGTTGGAGATTGACAAAGCGGCCACCAAGCCTATCGCCGTTGGCGCTATCATTCTGATCTCGATTCCCAATTATCTTGGCATCCGCTGGGGCAGCCTGATGCAAAACTTGTTCATGATCTTGAAGATCCTCGCTCTCGTCTGTCTGATTGTGCCGGGCCTGTTTGCCCCGATTTCCCATGCATCTGGAGAAGCATCCGGATTGGTGAATCCGCCCCTTGATCTCTCCATGCTCTCTCTGCTCGGCGTTGCCTTGGTGCCGGTGCTTTTTTCCTATGGAGGCTGGCAGAACTGCAACAACATTGCCGAAGAAGTGAAGGAGCCGGCTAAGACCATTCCGGGATCGGTCATGATCGGCACCGCCGCGGTGATTCTCATCTATCTGTTCGCCAACGTTGTCTATTTGCGCGTGCTGGGAGTTGCGAGACTGGCGGCTTCGACAACGCCGGCTGCCGACGTCATGTACGCAATCTTTGGTCCCCTTGGTCAAAAACTCATCTCCTTAGCGGTAATCTTGTCGACATTGGGACTGGCTAATCTACTGGTGCTTGCCTCACCGCGCGTTTATTTTGCCGCCGTCCGCGACAACGGCCTCATTGCGCGGGCAGGCCGCTTGCACGACCGGTATCGAACTCCCACCCTGCTGATTATAGCCCAGGCGGTTTGGAGCATCCTCCTGCTTATTGTCGGCAGCTACCGGCAGTTGCTCAGCTACATCGTCTTTGCCGATTGGCTGTTCTTCGGCCTCACTGCAGTGACCCTTTTCATTTTTCGCAAAAAGCTGCCGCACCACTCTCGCCCGTTCCGCACCTGGGGTTATCCGATTTTGCCGGCCCTGTTCACGCTGTTTGCGGGATTCATGGTTCTCAACACCTTCCTAACCCAATTCCGCGCATCCGCCATTGGCCTGCTGATTTTGTTGAGCGGGGTTCCGGTTTATTATCTGAGTCCCAGACAGCCAAAATAATGGAATTGATTCATGCACACATTTGACTATATGCGCTGGGCGAAAACCCAGCTCCCGGTAAAATACAACCTCGCCCGCAGCGGGGTAAGAGATCTGCACCTTTCTGATTTGCCTTTTGCTCTAAGCGATCTCGACATCGCCGGGGCGAATGTGTACGGTCATAAAATGCTCATTCACGCCATTGCCCAGCGATTCCACATTGAGGAGCAGCAAATTGTGCTGGCGCAAGGCACCTCTTTTGCAAACCACTTGGTTTGTGCAGGTCTGCTTCAACCCGGCGATACAGTGCTCGTCGAGCAGCCCGCTTACGAAGTGCTATACAAACTGCCCCTGCTGTTTCATGCGCACGTCCTGCGATTACCGCGTCGCTACGAAAACCGCTTCCAAATCGATCCCGATGAGCTGAAGAAACTCATGTCGGACAAGGTTCGGCTGATCATCTTGACCGACCTGCACAACCCCAGCGGAGTAAAATTGGAGCCGGGTATTCTGGAGCAAATTGGCCGGATCGCCCGCGATTATGGGGCCCATGTTTTGGTGGACGAAGTCTACCTTGAGTCTTACTATGAAAACCGACCGCCCATTGCCGCCAGGCTCGACGGTGCGTTCATCACCACCAGCAGTCTCACCAAGGCATACGGCTTGAGCGGTCTCCGCTGCGGCTGGATCATTTGCCAGGCGAACCTGGCGCATAGGTTGCGCTTGCTGAACGATTTTTTCGGCGTAGTCGGCGTCTTTATCAGCGAGCAGATAGGAGCCATGTTGATGCGGAACCTCGATGCCCTGGCCAGTCTTCACCGTGGCTACCTATCGGAAAACCTGCGTCACGTTAGCGACTTTGTCGAAGGCCATCCCCCTCTTGAGTGGGTTCCACCAACGGCCGGAATGATCGCATTCCCAAAACTCAAGGGCGTCATGGACTCGCAAAAACTGGCAGAATTACTCAGAGAAAAATACCAAACCGCCATTGTGCCCGGGCGTTTTTTCGAGATGCCGCAACATTTCCGCGTTGCCTGGGGATTGGAGACCAAGGCGCTGAAGACGGGATTGCGTCAATTGGAACAGGCCCTGACCGAAGTGGCAGATTGACAGAATGCAGGAAGTACAGATGACAGGGGATACTCAACCCGCCGAGCAGACTGGCAAAAAATGGCTTGCGAAGCTGGGAAGATTTGTTTATATTTTTGCCGCCTTAAGAGAGATGGCGGCGTAGCTCAGCAGGTCAGAGCAGTGGAATCATAATCCACGTGTCCGGGGTTCGAATCCCTGCGCCGCTACAAAAAGACGGAACAAAAAAAGCCTTGCTTAATGCAAGGCTTTCTGATTTTGCCAGAATTCGCAAACGCGATTTGTTGAGAAGCTTTACTCTTCTGACACCGGCCCCTCCTCCCCATTCTTAACCCACATAAATTTCCGGCTCAAATTCTTGGAGTAGAAATTCTTCAGGACGTCATATTCAACCTTTTTGCCCCAGTTGTAGAAAACGCGCGGATCGATGTACGACTTTTGGCTGGTGCCGAGATTCCAGGTGCGGTTCTGGCTGGATATGGCGATTTGCGTGCGCAGCTTTCCCAATGCATGCCGAGCCTTTTCTTCGCGACTCCTTGTTGAGCTAAGCTGCTTTGTGAGCCGTTCAATCTTGCCTTCATATTTGCGCTGCACGGAGTTTTTCTTTTCGGAAGTCGTGGCGCTTCGCTTCTTCTCTTTTGCTTCTTTTCGGAGCGCAGCCAAAAGTAAAGTCAAATCTTTCACCTTGTCGCCTATCGCCATCACTTGAGCTTGCAGCTTTTTCTCCCGCTCCTTGAGGTTCTGTTTGCGAGCCGTCCAATTAGCCGGCGCTTTTTTCGTATGATTGCAGAGAATGGCCGCTTCGATGTTTGCCCTTGTCGCCGCTTCCCATTTTTTGTACTCAGGATCGGCAGCGGTGACGCCGCTTTTTTCCAGTGTCTCCTTGACGACGCCGGTCGCGTGGTGGGTCCTAAAGACCTTGGCCGTCAATCCCGGCAGCACCTCGGACAAGTATTCGTTCACGTTGCGGCTGGTCACATCAGGAAACAACTGCGGCTTGTTACCGGCTGCATTCTTTTTCTTGTCCCGGCCATTGCCGGAAGGCCGGGCTCTCGCAACAAGCTCTGCCAAATTGCGTTGCACTACCTCGTCCAGCTCGATCTTTTTGTGCCAAAGCACCGAGTCCTTACCGAGGAAACGAAATTCCGCGGTACGGTCCGGATGCAATTTTACATGCTCAGGCCTCAATGTCGTCGCACCGACTGTGTCCGCCTCATCCGGATCTTTTTCGTCGCCGACGCGCAGGCAGAGCTTGTCAATTAAGAAACAGGCGGTGGCTATACTGCGGCGCTTGGGATGTTCATCCTTCAGGCCGGCTTGGATGTGCGCGCGCACTTGCTCCAATCGAGAGTCCAGCTCGATGGCCTTGTCGAACTTTTGCGCTTCGCGGGCTTGTTTGATCGGCGCCGTGTCATGTAGCCAGATGTACTTCATTTTCTCGGACAGTCTGTCTTCCCATCGCGCCACCCATAAATTTTCCGGCTGCCAGACAATTTCCTTCCAATCACCTTCCGGGCGCGGCGCATCCGGACTCAAATTGAGCGTGACGTCTTTCTGAGTCGCTCCTTCTTTCCACTTACCGCGCATGGGGTGCTTGCCGCGTCCCATAAATATGCCGCTGGGTTCGGTCATGTAGTTGGCCAACTCTATTCGCTCGCCATTCGCAATAGCGTAGCCATATTTTTCTTTCAAAGCCTCCCGCTGGGCTTTCCTTTTCAGCGCCAATGCTTTGCGTTCCTCTTTGGTCAAGCTTTCTCGCGCTTCCCTTTCCTGTTGGACCACCTGCAATACCGAAGAAAAATCCACTTCCGCTACTTTCAAGGCGGGCTCGACGGCAAGCGCCTTGCTGAAATCAGCCAGGAAATTGCGGACGAAGGTCGCGTCTTCAACGTAAGGTGTTCCTTGCTTCTTTGCCCAAGCGAGAGCCATTTCCTCCTGTTTCGGATTCATGACTATTTCTTTGCCCCGCACCACAATCGACAATCCCAAATATTTCGGTGGATCAGGCACTATTATTCCGTTATGAATCAACTGCGTCAACAAAACTTCTGAATTCCCTTCTGTCTGTTCATATTATAGAGATGCACTGCGGTAGAGATGCATGGCCGCGCGTCTCTACAATCGTATGTCCATATCATGGTTATTTTTTGCCGCCTGAATAAACAATTTTTTTCTTATTTTGCAAGAAAATCTTTTTACTGCCGGCAAGACCCCACTCACGGGTGGGCAGACTCGTTCCCAAACTTTTTGGGAACGAGATCGCCTTCGCTTGCGCGCCATAAGTGAGCTACTACTCCTGCCTTTTCCATGTGAGGCGGAATGATCAACTCAATCTCTATGACATTTCTACTTTATGGTAGCTATTATAGCTAAAAAGATTCGTTAGACCGCTAATTCGCGCGAATGCGCGCCAAACTTATATTCGCGTATATTCCCGGTTGATAGCTTTCGTTGCGGCGAACTAACACCCTACGCAAATGAATATCGCACCGGCACACCAGCCTGTTGTAGCAGCCGAAACGACAGGCGATTGCTATTCTCTATAACCACCCGCTCATCGACTCTCGTCAGCCGATTGTTACGTACGACGATCTCACCGTTGACAATCACCGTGTCGGCGCCGTGATTGTAGCCGGAGAAAATCACTGCTGCCAACGGATCGGATAGCGAGCCCGCATACTCCAGCCGGTCGAGATCGAATATGGCCAAATCAGCAGGCTTACCCGCTTCGATGGTGCCGATGTCGGCTCGGCCCAGAGCTTTGGCCGAGCCAAGAGTGGCCATTTCGAAGACGTCCCGGGCAGTCATCGCATCGGCACCGTACTTGACGCGCTGCAACAGCAAAGCCTGCCGCAACTCGCCGAGCATGTC
>DYKH01000041.1:25643-40313 GCA_020722685.1 Caldithrix sp.
CCTCGGCATCGACGAACTTCCAGATTTCGTACAACTGCACCAGCCAGTCGAATAGCTTGGCGTTCTGCACAATAGGCACGTTGCGCTGAAACGTCTGAAAGAAATGGTGATGCGTGTTCACCAGACCCGGAATGACCAGCTTGCCGCGACAGTCGATGACTTGATGCGGTACAACGACCTGCAACTTGCTTCCAATTTGACTGACCAGATTCCCCGAAATGTGTATATCGAGGCCAACGAGCTCGCTTCGTTGAGCATCGTTGGTGACGATATACATGCAGTTCTCAAGTAGTATCTCCGCCATACCCATCCTATCGCTTCAATTGGCCCCCGGCTTCAGGTAGACCCCAGTCCTTTCACAAAAGGACTGGGGTCAATTGATCGTAACCGATCACAGGATGCGGTCACCCCTGCGTGTGCAAGGGTCTCCTTCTACCGTGTAATGGAAAGGAGATTCCTGCATCCGCAGGGATGACAACACTGGCAGGACACCCCGTGATGGGTTATAATTGATCTCATCGCTTATATTTGCCCATCAGTTGTCCCTCTGCTAGAATGTGCCCATCCATAGCTTTGAGAAGATCCTTCTTGCTCGCGCCCGGCGGCATATCCAAAGCCGCATCGAGCGCATAGATTTTGAAAAAGTAACGATGGGGCGAACCCGCAGGAGGACAAGGTCCGCCATAGCCAATGCGCCGAAAATCATTGCTTCCCTGCCTGCTTCCATCGGCCAAGATTTTGTCCTTCGGCACGCCCTCCGGCAAAGCGGTCGCGTTCGGAGGGATGTTAAAAATAACCCAGTGAACCCAAGTTCCCACCGGTGCATCCGGATCATCGCAGATGAGTGCCATGCTCTTGCATCCTGCAGGAGCGGCGCTCCACGAAAGCGCCGGCGAAAGGTCCTTACCGTCACAGGTGTGGACTCGAGGAATCATCTCCCCCTCCGCAAAGGCTGAGCTTTTTAAAGAAATCTGCATAGGCTTACCCTCCGATTTTAGCATAACATTGGTTTGCACTTGTAACCCAATCATCCCGACAAGAAAACTTGAGAGAAGAAATTGAACCGTCATCGCGATTCCTCCTTTCTCGTAATAATCGGTCGTTTTGGAAAACAGCCGCTGCCTCTGATTTCGTCCATCGATTGTGTCATACCTTGGCCTATCTCGCCGGCGAGTCGGGTGAGCAATTGACCTGCCCGGCCTTCCGGCATGGAAATATAAAGAATTTTCAAAACCCGAAGCAATCAAAAAGTCGGCACAGGGGCAATGGGAGCCGGTAGTCGGCATATAAAAGGATTGACTCCATAGCAAAAAATTAGTATTTTTGCCCGCTTTTAAATACCGGAGGATATTTGGCTGGAGATAAAGGAAACATACTCTGGGTAGACGACGAGATTGATTTGCTGCGCCCGCACATTCTTTTTCTTGAGGAGCGCGGCTACGCGGTCACGCCGGCGACCAACGCGGAAGATGCCATCGAGCTGGTTCACCATCACGATTTTGATCTGGTCCTGCTCGACGAAATGTTGAACGGCATAGACGGGCTTACTGCACTCAGCGAGCTAAAGGACATCAATCCCGGCCTGCCGGTCATCATGGTCACCAAGAGCGAAGAGGAATCGCTGATGGAAGAGGCGATTGGTGGCAAGATCGACGATTATTTGACCAAGCCGGTCAATCCGAGCCAAATCCTTTTGGTCTGCAAAAAGATATTGGAAAGCAAAAAGATCGCCGGCCAGCGCATTTCCCGCGATTATGCGTCCGAGTTCAATCAGATCGCCGTCCGCTTGATGGGCCCCATGCAATGGCAGGATTGGATCGACATTCACCTCAAGCTGTCAGAGTGGGACGTTGAGCTGGATCAGCATCCGGACCTCGGCCTCAAACAAACCTTGTATGATCAGAAACGGGACTGCAACTCCGAGTTTGCCAAGTACATTGAGAGCAATTATCCCTCTTGGCTGGACAACCAGAGCCGGCCTCCGCTGTCAATAGACGTTGTGCCCAAGTATGTACTGCCGCATGTTTCCAATGGCGTGCGCACAGTTCTGCTGGTTATCGATAACCTGCGGCTCGACCAGTGGCTCGCGGTGGAACCGTTGCTGCGCAGCTATTTTAGAATCGACCGTGATTATTATTACTCGATTCTGCCGACGGCCACACCTTATGCCCGCAACGCCATTTTTAGCGGCATGTTTCCCAGCCAGATTGAAGAAGAAATTCCCAGTCTGTGGCAGGAGGGCAATGAGAATGACGACCTAAGCCGCAATCGCCATGAGCATCAGCTGCTGGACGAGCAATTGCGAAGATTACAGATCGAGCTCAAGCCCGGCTCAAAATACGCCAAAATTCTCGACATTCAGGAAGGACGCAGCGTGGCGAGGAAAATCCGCGAATACGCCAGCGCACCCTTGTCGGCCATCGTCATCAATTTTGTCGATGCCTTGGCGCACACGCGCAGCTCCTCCAATTTGATCAAAGAGATGATTCCCAACGAGGCGGCCTTTCGCTCCATGACCCGGTCCTGGTTCGAGCATTCACACATCTTTCTGGCATTGCGTGAGTTGGCCGAATTCGGCAACACTGTGATCATCACTTCCGACCACGGCAGCATCCGCGGACTGCGGGGCGCAAAAGTCATCGGCGACCGCGAGACCTCCACCAGCTTGCGCTACAAATACGGGCGAAACTTGAAGGCTAATCCCAAAAACGCGCTGATCATCAAAGAGCCCAAAAGGTACAAGCTGCCGGCGCGCGGCATCAACTCGAACTATTTGATTGCCAAGGAAGATTACTATTTTGTCTACCCTACCAACTACCATTACTATTTGAATTACTATGCCGACAGTTTTCAGCACGGTGGCATTTCCTTGGAAGAGATGGTTCTACCCATCGTGACCCTTGAGCCAAAGTGAGGAATAATCTCTATCGACCGCAGTGCCACGCAACAAAACAATCCAACCGATAGCGACAAGTCTCCTTCAGAAACGCCGGTAGCTCTCGTCAGTGAAAGCGAAAGGGAGACTTTTGAGTTCGGAAGAGCCTTTTCTGCCCAGCTTCAGGCGGGAACAGTGGTAGGGTTGTTCGGCAATTTGGGCAGCGGCAAGACGACCTGCATCAAAGGCATCTGCGCCGGCTTGGGCGTGGAAGAAGAAGTCACCAGTCCAACGTTCACTTTGATCAACGAATATCACGGCCGTTTGCCGGTATTCCATTTCGACTTTTACCGGATTGGTTCCGTCCAGGAACTGAGAGAATTGGGGCTGGATGAATACTTTTACGGTGACGGCGTTTGTTTGATCGAGTGGCCGGAGATTGTGAGCGACATGCTGCCGAAGTATCATTTTGAGATTCATCTTTCGTTGAGGTTTGAACCCAGTTGGGAACATCGGCGCGAGATTACGGTAATTCAATTACAGCCATCGAGTAATCACCAGTAAGCGAGGAAATTCGAACTCTCTATGATCGAGCCACATCATCCGTCTTTTCAATTTAAGAGAGCGGGCAAGACAAGGCAGCTAATTGCTACCTCCGTTTTAGCCGGAAATCTACAGGTTGGCCGCCACATTGCGCACCCCACACCACGATACACCCAAACCACATCCAAAAGAGAGTGCGCGCTATGGTGAAAGTATCTGTAGAATGAGATGCGGCGAAAGCCCGGACCAATCTCAAGAAGCACGGAGTTAGTTTTGAGGAGGCCAGCACCGCTTTTAATGATCCGTTGTTCATCACGTTTCTGGATGTGGAACACTCGCTCGACGAAGAGCGATAGATCACACTGGGCCTGTCCCAAAGAAACCGGTTGCTATTGGTAGCCCATCCGGACCGTGAGGAAGCCATTCGCATTATCAGCGCCGGAAAGGCCACAAAGAATGAACGCAAATTTTATGAAGAAGCCCCATGATGATTACGAGTTGCGAGAGGAATACGACCTCTCGCAACTACCTATTATGCCCAAAGGGAGATATGCCGAAGATCGGCGTGCAGGCAGCAATCTCATCGTGTTGGAACCAGAATTAGCACGGGCCTTTCCCACCGATGAGGCTGTCAACAAGGCGTTGCGACTTGTCTTGCAAGCAGCGCAGATTCCGGAGAAAGCGGGTGTATCGTAAAGAAAAAGGCGGCTACCATCAGGCCGGGCAACTGAGCTTGCCGGCATGCCACGCGTCGAATTTCCATTGAATTTGGGACGCTATCAGGTTTTTCCATTTCGGACTGAATTGAGCGATTTGGAAAGCCAACATGCCTAATCATATTGCCTATAAATAGTAGGCTGGACGGTAAGACTGGTTTTTTACCTTGTACCTGCTTTGATCAGCGAAAATCTACGTCCAAAAGATCTTCATGATCGAAACAGTTTTTCCGGTGTACTACCATAGGTACTGCCCACCTTTCATCGGCTGGGGCGAAAAGTCAAATGCAGAGATGCAAAGCACCCATGAAGAAGGTCGGCGCAGGATATGATCAAAACCGAGGGATTAATCAAAACGGATGAGTGATGATGAGAACAGATATTGCGATTCCGCGCCCCGTTTCCGAGGCAGCGGAGCAACTGGCACAGGAACTTGATATATCCTTGAGCGAGTTGTACACAGCAGCCCTAACCGCCTATGTGACTACACACCAGAAACACGAACTCACAAAGAGGCTCAACCGAGTGTATGAAACAGAGGCATCTACGCTTGAGCCAATGCTGGTCAAGCTCCAAGTCGCTTCATTGGGCAGTGAAACGTGGTAATCCATCGTGGCGAAATATGGTGGCCGCCCTGCCGCCGCCGGTGGGATCAGAGCCAGGGTATCGCAGACCAGTTCTTGTGGTTCAGTCAAACGACTTTAACAAAAGTCGGATTGCCACTGTTATTGCTGTGGTGGTGACCTCCAACATACGGTTAGCTCAAGCACCCGGGAACGTGCTGTTGCCGGCCTCGACAACAGGATTGACGCAAGATTCGATTGCGAATGTATCGCAAGTCATCACGATAGACAAAGCTTTTTTGACAGAACGGGTTAGCACGTTACCCGTTCATGTTCTTGAGCATGTCGAAGAAGGCTTGCGCTTGGTTTTGTCTCTGTAATCAGTGCGGGCGGCCTGAAAAGGTCCTCCATTTCAAATCAAATTGAGTGATGTGGAATGCCGAGGCTTGGCGCGCCCTTCGTTCAGGGATCAACCGTCGGTTTTCCGTTCGGCAACGGCTTTGGAATATTGAATTGCTCCTGAATGACCATCCTAACTGCGAAGAATCTTGCAGCCGCTAAGGCACGCCATTGTGCACTAATTTCACATTCGCGTTTACTAGCGTCAATTCGCGATGGATATCTATGGTCTCGGCAAATCAGCGTGTTACGCTTTACAGTTGGACTCGACACTTCAGAGGTTCATAGACAATCGTGCTCGTCTTAGGAATTGAAACCGCCACTCAGATATGCGGCGCAGCCATCGTGAAAGATGGCAACCTGTTAGCCGAATATCGCTTGAATATCAAAAATGCCCACGCCCAAAAGCTGGTTGGCGCAGTAGAAAAGCTGTGGCTTGATTGTGGCATTACAGTGAAAGACTTGGACGGAATTGCCGTTTCCATCGGCCCCGGATCCTTCACTGGTTTGCGCATCGGCGTTTCGACGGCGAAAGGCTTGGCCATGGCTAACAACCTGCCGATCACCGGCGTATTCACATTGCAAGCCATCGCCGCTCAAGCCCCCATCAAAAATGGATTGGTGTGCCCGGTCATACGCTCACGTGCCAATGAGGTTTATGCGGCTCTTTATGAGCGATCGAATTTTCACGACAGGTTGGTAGAAGAAGTGGCGGTGCTGACTCCGGAGGCTTTTCCCAGCTTTGCCCCCAAAGGAACGACCATTATTGGCGAACCGGTTGAGCTTCTGCGACCCTCGGCTTCGCAACATGATTATCATCTGATACCCAGTGAATTTTCTCTACTGAGCGCTTTTACGATTGCCAGAATTGGCTATGCGCAAATCAGCGCCGGGAAGGTCGCCGATTTGGGCACACTGGAGCCACTGTATTTTCAAGAGTTCATTACCAGCAAACCGAAAAAGACAGCCACCTTGCTTGGTGAAGATCATGGCGACTCGTGAAATCTTCGACCTTATGACCAGTAGCTACGTAGATCCGGTCACCCGCAATCTCCTAAGACTGCGAAGCATGCGCCCCGCTGACCTCGATCAGGTGTGCGCTTTGGAAGCGATGATGTTCAAGACTCCCTGGTCGCGCCAGTCCTTCGAACATGAGATCAGCCAAAACAGTTACTCGCTGCCCTGGGTCATAGCTGAAAGAGACCGAATCGTTGCTTACTCTGTCGCCTGGTTAATCGTGGACGAAATGCACATCGGCAATCTTGCCGTCGATCCGGCGTATCGAAAACGGGGCATTGCTTCCTGGCTGCTGCAAAATATCATCAACAAAGCCGACAGGTCGGCTGTTCGCCAAATAACCCTTGAAGTGCGACGGTCGAACACCGCTGCCATTTCTCTGTACAAAAAGTTTGCATTTGAGATTGTCGGGGTGCGAAAGAATTATTATGAGGCCGAGCACGAAGATGCTCTCCTCATGCGCCGCGGAACAGTGCGGGCAAAAGCTAATTTGGACATGGAGACGTCATGGAGTGGTTCAAGCGCGTAAAAAAGGGGCTGGAGCCGCAAACAAAAAAGGAAATGCCCAATGGGTTATGGGTAAAATGTCAAAGCTGCGGAGAAATCCTATACAAGAAAGAATTGGAAAGGAATCTCTACGTTTGCTCCAAGTGTGATTTTCACCTGCGCATTGATTGTCAAGACTACATTCGGTTGTTGGCGGATGAGAACAGCTTTGTGGAATTCAATTCGCAGATCAAATCTGCCGATCCGCTGAAATTTCGCGACTCCAAGCGCTACTCCGATCGCCTGAAAGAGGCCATGGCCAAAACAAGTGTGAACGAAGCCGTGATAACCGGCACCTGCACCCTGAACAATCTGCCCATTGTGCTGGCGGTGATGAATTTCAAATTCATCGGTGGCAGCATGGGATCGGTAGTAGGAGAGAAAATTGCCCGAGCCATCGACAAAGCGTTGCAGAATCGCCGACCGTTGGTCATCGTCTCGTCCTCCGGTGGGGCGCGCATGCAGGAGGGCGCTCTATCCCTCATGCAAATGGCCAAGACATCGGCGCGACTGGCCATGCTGGCCGATGCCAAAATTCCGTACATCTCCATCCTCACCGATCCGACCACCGGCGGTGTGACGGCAAGCTTTTCCATGTTGGGCGACATCATTTTGGCCGAACCCAAGGCGCTCATCGGTTTTGCCGGGCCGCGCGTGATCAAGCAAACCATCGGGCAAGAGTTGCCGGAAGGATTCCAGCGTTCCGAGTTTGTTCAGCAGCATGGCTTTATCGATGCCATCGTGCATCGAAAGGAAATGAAGGAAAAACTATATCAGATTTTGACCTTTTTCGTCTGAGCTTGCTTCTCTTGACTCGAATATTACGTAACCGATCACAGGATGCGGTCACCCCCGCGTATGCGGGGCCTGCTTCTGCCGTGTAATGGAAAGGAGATTCCTGCATCCGCAGGAGCGAAATGGCGCGGATTTCTTTCTTGGCGTTATTTAGCCTCCGTTCGCGGTTCCAAACATGACGAATAACTTTGGCTACTCAAACCTCTTATTGAGAAGTAAACGTGAAAATACTATTGACCAATGATGACGGCATAAACGCTCCCGGTTTGGCGGCTTTGGTAGAATCCATCTCGCAGATTGGCGAAGTCATGGTGGTGGCGCCAGCCACGGAGATGAGCGCCGTCGGCCATGCCATTACCCTAAGCGATCCTTTGCGCGTAACTGAATTCAAAAAGGATGGCCGGTTCTTCGGTTATGCAGTGAGCGGCACGCCGGCCGATTGCGTCAAAATCGCTTATTGGGCGCTGCTCAAGAACAAGCCCAAGCCCAACCTGATCATCTCCGGCATCAACCTTGGCTCGAATACCGGGATCAATACGATCTATTCCGGAACGGTATCCGCCGCTACGGAGGGCGCCATTTTGCGCCTTCCCTCCTTTGCCATTTCTTTGGCCACCTTTGTTAAACCGGATTTTTCTGCCGCGGCTCGTTTTGCGCAAAAGTTTGCTCAGATCATCGTGCAAAAAAAGATTCCGGTGGGCGTCTATTTCAATGTCAATGTTCCAGCGGTTCCCATGGAAAGGATCACCGGCGTGCAGGTGACCCGCCAGGGCATGGCCAACTACATCGAAGACTTTCAAGTACGCAAAGATCCGAGAGAGCGCAACTATTACTGGCTGACCGGCGAAAAGATGGAGATCGAGCCGGACGAGGATGTGGACGACCGGGCTATCCTGCAAAACAAGATTTCGATTACGCCGGTGCATTATGATCTCACCTACTACCCGTTTATTGAAGAACTAAAGACGTGGGAGTTGAAGGTGTGAGGTTCTTAGGCTGTAGGCTGTTAGGCTATAGCCATTGGTACAAAGAAGGTGGGAAGCAACACGTAATGAGCTGAAGCAGCTTCCAAGAAATCGGCCGGCCAATGTTTTTTCTTGAAAAGGTAGAGCGGCCCCTCGCTTGAACGTCCCATGATAGGAACGAAGGCAACAAGCAGAACTTTCGGAGACTGCGAAAGTGAAAAAGTTACAAGTGCCAGAATTCAAAACCTATGAGGAGGAAGCAGCATTCTGGGATAATCTCGATACTGCGCCTTACATGGAAGATGATGGAGAGTGGTTCCGCTTTGAAACACCAGATAAGCGAGCGATTCGTATCGCGATTCTGCCAAAAGTCGCGACAAGACTCGCCCAACGCGCGCGCATCCAAGGTGTTTCGATCGAGACGTTAGTGAATGCGCTCCTAATCGACAGCATTCATGAGTCGGCTACCACAAACTAAAGGCAGCGAATCATTCAGAAGAAAAGAGTGGCCTCTACTGTTTTTGTGGAAATTGTCATTTTCGCGTTCCAACTATGCTTCACGGTGAATCCATACTCGTCTTAGATTTTGGCTCGCAATACACCCAGCTCATCGCCCGGCGGGTGCGCGAGTTAGGAGTGTATTCAGAGATCAGGCCCTTCAATTTAAGTCTCGACGAGATCAGACGACTGAATCCTCGCGGCATCATCTTGTCCGGCGGGCCATCTTCGGTCTATGAAAGCGGTGCGCCTCTCCCTACTCCTGAGCTGTTTGAGCAGAACATCCCGATTTTGGGGATATGCTACGGCCTGCAAGTGATGGCGCACTTTCTGGGCGGAGAAGTGCTGCGTGCGCCCCGCCGCGAATATGGCCGCGCCGAGATCATCATCAATGATACTTCCGATCTTTTTTATGGACTCCACGACCGTCTTACCGTCTGGATGAGTCATGGCGACCACTTGACAAAGCTTCCGGCGGATTTCAGGATCATCGGTCACACAGCCAACTCTCCCATTGCCGCCATACGGCACGAGCATCGTCCTCTATTCGGCATTCAGTTTCATCCGGAAGTGGCGCATACCCCGAAAGGAAAGGAGATTCTGGGTAACTTTGTCCATGTCGTTTGCGGCTGCCAAGGCGGATGGAACGCCAGCTCCTTTATCGAAACAAGCGTCAGCGAGATTCGGCAAAAGCTTGGCAACCGGAAAGCACTGTGCGCTCTGAGCGGCGGAGTCGATTCCACGGTGGCTGCCTATCTTGTTGGCCAAGCCATTGGCCGTAAGCTCACGTGCGTGTTTGTCGACACCGGCTTGCTTCGGGATGGCGAGGCAGAAGAGGTCTGCCGATTTTACCAACAGGCTGAGTTTTCTTTTCGCCGCGTGGATGCCAGCGAGCGGTTTTTAAGCAAGCTGAAAAACGTCATCGATCCCGAGCAGAAGCGCAAGATTATCGGCGCCGAATTCATCCGTGTTTTTGAGGAAGAGGCGGCCAAAGTTGGAGAAGTAGGTTTTCTGGTGCAAGGAACACTTTACCCGGATGTCATAGAAAGCGTCTCCACCCGCGGCCCTTCGGCGACCATCAAATCGCATCATAATGTGGGCGGATTGCCGGAGCGAATGGGGTTGAAACTGGTGGAGCCACTGCGTGAGTTGTTCAAGGATGAAGTGCGAAGGGTTGGTAAGGAATTGGGCATTCCACCTCACATCTTGAACCGGCATCCTTTCCCGGGACCCGGTTTGGCCGTCAGAGTTTTGGGAGAAGTGAGTCCGCAGAGGTTGGCTGTATTGCGCCCAGCCGACCGCATATTCATCGAAGAATTGCGGAAGAACGGCGAGTATGATAAAATCTGGCAGGCTTTTGCCGTATTGCTGCCGGTACAGACGGTCGGCGTGATGGGAGACGAGCGCACCTATGAAAACGTCATTGCCCTCCGCGCCGTCACCAGCATGGATGGTATGACGGCAGACTGGGCAAACATTCCCCATGATCTTTTGGCTCACATTTCCAATCGGATTATTAATGAAGTCAAGGGTGTTAATCGTGTGGTGTTTGATATCAGCTCTAAGCCACCCAGCACCATTGAATGGGAGTAAAACAAAGGATCCATTATGTGTGGCATCGTAGGCTATATTGGCCAACAAAACGTTCTACCTATTTTGTTGAATGGCCTAAAGCGTCTTGAATATCGAGGGTACGATTCCGCTGGATTGGCCGTAACGCATTCTGATAGGCTTTTTAGGCAAAGGGCGGTCGGCAAGATAGCCAAATTAGAAGAGAGTCTTAATGGCCGGATCATCGCCGGCCACTTGGGCATTGGGCATACCCGTTGGGCTACGCACGGCGTACCCAACGAAATTAACGCCCACCCACATTTGGACTGTTCCGGATCCATCGCCGTGGTTCACAACGGCATTATCGAAAACCACGCAGTACTGCGGCAGGAGTTGGCCGCCAAGGGACACGTCTTCCTCTCCGAAACGGATACAGAGGTGTTGGCGCACTTGTTTGAAGAGTATGTGAAGAACGGCGCCGAGTTGGAAGAAGCCGTTCGCCTCGGTTTGTCGCACGTTCAGGGAACTTATGGAATCGCAGTCATAAGCAATGAAAGACCGGATGTGCTCATCGCCGCCAAACGTGGCAGTCCGTTGGTCATTGGCCACGGCAACCACGAGTATTTCTTGGCTTCGGATGCGGCTCCGCTGGTGGGCCACACCTCGGACGTGACCTATTTGGATGACGGCGAAGTAGCGGTGCTAACACGCGAACAAGTGGTTGTGAAGACCATCGATGACAGAGTGGTGCAGAAAGCCATCGAAGTGATCGATACCGATCTCAGCCAAATCGAAAAAGCCGGCTACCCGCATTTTATGCTCAAAGAAATTATGGAGCAGCGTCAGACCATCATGGATTCGCAGCGCGGTCGTCTGCTTATGGAGGAAGGCACGGCCAAGCTGGGCGGCATCGAGCACGATCTGGAATCGCTCTTGTTTGCCCGCAGAATCATCATTACCGCTTGCGGCACTTCCTGGCACGCGGCTCTCATCGGCGAGTATATGCTGGAGGAATTAGTTGGGATTCCGGTGGAAGTAGAATATGCTTCGGAATTCCGCTATCGCGACCCCATCTTGCACAACGATACCGTGGTGATTGCCATCAGCCAGTCGGGCGAGACTGCGGATACTCTGGCAGCGGTGCGGGAGGCGAAACGAAAGCGCACCAAAGTTTTCGGCATCTGCAATGTAGTCGGCTCTTCCATCGCGCGCGAGACCGATGCCGGAATTTATCTGCACGCCGGGCCGGAAATCGGCGTCGCTTCCACCAAGGCCTTTACCTCGCAGGTTACTGTTTTGGCCTTACTGACGCTCCTCTTGGGTCGCATCAAATCCATCTCCACAACGCGAGGCCGCGAGATCGCCCAGGAATTGGCACGCATACCCGAAAAGGTTGACCGCGCGCTGCAAAATCACCTCGAAATCAAAGCTCTGGCAGAGGAATACCGATCCATGCGCAATTTCCTCTACCTGGGAAGAGGATACAATTTCCCGGTAGCGCTGGAAGGCGCCTTAAAACTCAAGGAGATTTCATACATCCACGCAGAAGGCTACCCTGCCGCCGAAATGAAACATGGCCCGATCGCCCTGATCGACGAGAATATGCCCGTGGTCGTCATTGCAACCCAAGATTCAGTCTATGAAAAAATCCTCAGCAACATCGAAGAAGTCCGCGCTCGCAAAGGCAAGGTGATCGCCATTGCCACCGAAGGGGACACCCAAATCGCCAAGTGCGCCGACCGCGTCATATACGTTCCCCCTACTTTGGAAATGTTTAATCCGTTAGTGACCATCATTCCCCTGCAACTATTGGCTTATTACATTGCCGTTCTGCGCGGCTGTGACGTCGATCAGCCGCGGAATTTGGCAAAAAGTGTAACGGTCGAATAAAGCAAACCGGAGGCTCATTTTGGCAAGACAGCCAATGTCGCATTCGTTGGGGCGCATTCGTAGCAGGCTACTGTTTGGCTTTTTACTTGGCTTGGTCGGCTATTCCGCCGTTCCGACTGCAAGTGCACAACCGGAAAATATGCAAAAATTGTTCGATGAAGGACTCATCCTTTATCGCAATAAGCAGTTCGATCTTGCCAAGCTAAAATTTATGGCCATCGTGGCAGAGCCAAGCCTGAACCCTCGCATTACATCCAGTTTTCTTATGCTGGCCAAGACCTACGAGCGGCTGGAAGACTATCCCACCGCCATCCACTACGCCAACGTCCTTCTCAAAGAGTATCCTCAAAGCCGTTATGCAGGAGACGCTTTTTATGTCCTCGCTACCGCCCATTATCAGCAGGGACTTCCTGTCGCTGCGTTGGATAATTTGCTATCAGTCATCGAGCGATCCGCTTCCAAGGAGCTGGTTGCCTTGAGCGAAAAGCTTGCCAACAAATTGGTGGAGCAAGGTATTGGTTTACAAAAGATCGAAGAGCTAAGCCAAAACCACAACTCGCCGATAGCCAAATCTTGGCTAACCCTATGGCAGGCGCGAAGTCAGTATGCGGTCGGTAAAAGAGCCGCCGGCGATCAGTTGATCAGGGATTTCTTGGCCTCCAATCCCGAACCGCGTTTTGCAAAGGCTGCGCGCCAATTGCAGCAAACGTCACCGGAAGAGCTTTCCATTTCGGTCAGGATTGGAGTGCTCTTGCCGCTTTCCGGCTTTTTCTCCGCTGAAGCTAAGGAGCTGCTGAGAGGCTTGGCCTTTGCCATTAAGGAACGACCCACCTCGACGGTCAAGATTGAGCTGATCATTCGCGATTCGAAAGGCTCCATGGTGGAAGCCATCCGGAGCATGAATGCACTGTTACGGGAAGATATTACTTTGGCCATCGGCGAATTGGAAGGGAACAAATCCGCAGCAATTGCCAGCATTGCGTCGAACGCCCGGGTACCCATCATAATCCCCGTCGCCACGGACAATGGCCTCACCGCCATCGGCGACAATGTTTTTCAGGCGAATAATGATTTGGAATCGCGCGGCGAGACGCTCGCCCAATATGCTGTTGAGCAATTGCACATGCGGACCTTCGCCACCTTGGCTCCCTCCGATGAGTACGGGCATGCAATCACCGACGCCTTCGCCAACACAGTCGACAAATTAGGCGGCAGCATCATCTCCCAACAGTGGTACTACCCCGGAACTCAAGATTTCAAGCGTCATTTTATCGCTATCCGAACTGCCGCCTTTCGCAATGTGTTTCGCGATTCCTTGTTGGCGCAAAGCGATACCACGGGACTTGCCGCTTTGGATACGTCTTACGTCGCCATCAGCCGCCCGGCTTCGTTCAGATTGAGCGGCCGCGAAAAGTTGGCCGAAATGACCAACCTGCCTGTTACTTCGATAGACGGCTTTTTCTTCCCGGCTTACGAGGAGGATTTAGCCTTTATCGTGCCGCAGTTTGCACTTTACAACATTCACGCGCGCCCGCTGGGTGGAGAGTATTGGCTGAACGAAGAACAGCTTCGCAATCAACGCAAATACATCAATGGCGCAGTCTTTGTCGCCGGCAATTATGCCAGCGAATTGGACGCCAAGTTTAGAGACTTTCGCAATCGCTTTCGACAGGCTACTGCTACCTCACCGACCGCCATGTCCCTGTACGGCTACAATCTGATGCAACTGCTCATTCAAGATATTGAAGCCGGTAACATCAGTGGAGCAGACATTGCCGCCTACCTTAAGAAAGTTGACGACTTTTCCGGCATCGGCGGCAATATTTCCTTCTCCGGCAACAGTCGAATCAACAAGTCCGTAAACTTGCTGCAGTTTCAAGACGGCAATATTTTGAGAATAGAAAACCACTGACCTGGTAGCTAAGCAATAGGATTAATGCGGCACCTCGTCAGGATAAGAGAAAGATTTTTTCCGCATTATCCAATGCAAACCGTACAAGTATAACCAGGAAAGGAGAGATGAATATGGAACCGCTCTTTAGAAAAGGCATCTTGGCAGGGCTGGGTCTTATTTCCCTGACCAAAGAGAAAATCGAGGAATTGGTGGATGACCTCGTCAAACGGGGCGAGCTATCCAAGGATGAGAGCTCCAAATTCGTCAAGGAGGTGATGGAAAAGGCTGACCAGCGCACTAAAGAAATGAAGGACTGGGTTGACAAACGCGTGGAAGAAGCTTTGGACAAGCTTCGCCCCAAAGCGTTCAG
This sequence comes from Caldithrix sp., assembly GCA_020722685.1. The sequence continues at coordinate 40,266 of DYKH01000041.1, forward strand.
CCAAATCGAAGAAATCAGCACCAAGTTGGAACAGCTTTCGGCTGAAGT
>DYKH01000766.1 GCA_020722685.1 Caldithrix sp.
TTAAGTCAGGTCGTGCCGGAACGGGTGCGCCATGTGGATGCAGCCTATTTGGTCAAGTTGCCTGAGCTGAAATTAGATTTGGATGTGCGGGTATTTTTAGAAAAATATGATCGTTTTGTCGATAACGAAACCTGTTATTTCAGCGGTAGTGGTGCCATTTTCCAGCCCTGCCCATTTCCGCAGCCATCTAACTTTCCTCCCGTGGGCTCATCAGTGGATTACTTACTCAATCAAGGCAGCGTGAGTACGCGCGGTGTTGAAGGGCGATTTGATTGGCGGCAATCGTGGGGTCGGGTATTAGGCTCCTTGAGTCTGGTTAACATATTCAACGTGGATAATGTCACCGATGTTGATGCCATTAAAAGTGCGCCGGAGGCTGCTGGGAATGTGCTGTTGATCAAATATCTCCCCGATCGTTGGCGCTTTAGTTTGGGTTACTACTATCAAGGCAGCATGAAGTGGCTCAATGATGGCGATTTGGTCAAACCGCGTAATTTATGGAATGCCAAGTTATCCAAAAGCTTTGGTACACCAGGTTCTGAAAGTGAGTTTGCGATTACCGCCTTGAGTTTGAGTGGCGACTATCCTGACTTTAATGAGGCCAAGTTCAGGCAGGAGTCGATGATTTTTGCCACGGTCAGGTTAGGCTTTTGATTGGCTTGAGTGATTTTCAGCCTATTCGGCTAAGACAGGCGTTGTCTTGGCTTGGTGTGTTTGTGTGTTGGGCTTTGCCTTTCTCTCAGGCTTTAGCTTTGGATGTCATCGTTGTGTCGCCGTCGTCGCAGGCTTCTTCGCAGCAGTTTGTACAGGCTTTACTGCATTCACCTGAATTAGCGGCGATCAAGCTTGTGCAGCTTGAAACGAGTCGTGCGGATGAAGCCGCGTTGGCGCGCGCGGATGTGGTGGTGGCGGTGGGGGTTCAGTCGGCACAGACGGCTTTAAGTTTGAGTAAGAAGCCCACGCTGGCCGTGATGCTTTCCGAATCGAGTTATCAGGAGCTCGCGGCGCGTTTCCCGCAAGTCAGTTTGGCCGGTATCGTGCTAGATCAACCTGCATCGCGTCAATTAGATCTATTTAAGGCCTTGTGGCCGGATAAAAAGTCCGTGGGTGTACTTTTGGGCAGACAGGGTACGGCGCTACAAGCCGAGTTTCAACGCGAGGCTGATCGAAAGGGCTTATCTTTGAAGCATGGCTTTTTACACGAGACACAAGGCAGTGTG
>DYKH01000767.1 GCA_020722685.1 Caldithrix sp.
ATGGCGACCTCCTAATGCGCCGGAGTATAGCAGGGCAGCAAGCCGTCCAACGTTTAAGGTAACGGGCGCCGAAAAAGCGCAGCTTTTTTGGCGTCCCTGTTGACCGCAATGTTATACGGCTATTGATAGCAAGCTCCAAAAGGCAAGAAGCAAAGGGGTATACACCTTTAGCCAGAGGCGCGGCGCGATTGATTGCCGTAGGCCACAGAAGACGGCTTGAATGTGGGTCTTGGCGTTTGGCTCGACAAACACAGACTCACTTAGCCCACCACCTGATATCTGAAAACGCCCAAGATCGGTTTTGCGTATTAAGAACGAGCCACGGATACCTCCACGCGGAGAGCCGTAACTGTCATTGTTTGCTGCGGCCGCCACAGCACTACGAACAAGCTCAACAATACCCGCGCTGTCTCTGTAACCTGATGAGAAGTGGTTGGCCAGCTCTGCCCAATGGTGTGTAACGTGGCAGATGCAAAAACCAACCAGGAGCGAGAAGGCCAAGATTGGAAGAAAAAGCGTATTCGCTGCCTTAATGCCGGATAGCGACAATGCTCCCGCTGATATGCTCAACGAATCGGCAGTTATGTAGCCGTAGTTGACCACAAGGATGGTCAATGATGTGACGACCAAGGCGATCGAGCACCGTCTTTAGTAAGTTCCACGAGGAGTCTCAGCCGTATAACGTTCCGCATAACCGGCTGGCAATGGAGCGCAGCGGAATTGCCAGTCCGAGTTGATGCGGTTGTTAGCTGTCATAGTATTTCTTGCGCCACCAAAGGCACGAATCTTTCTTTCTGGACAGTTTGAATTTGACCGATTCGTGCGCGAACCCCGAAGGACACTTCATCATTGAAGTCAATGGTTCTCGGTGTATCAGGGTCGAGAGCAAGCTGCTTATTGATAAGCTCACGCAATTGGGAAGATGCCTTTGCGAGAATTTTTGTCAACTGTGCCTTATTGAAGTCGAGCGACAGCGCGTGAAGCTCGCCTGCGTAAGGTAATTCGACCATTGTGGAATATTGGTCGCGTCCAAGAACCGTCAAACTGTAGAGCCGAAAATCGTAGAAGAACTGGTCGATGTTCGGCGAGATTCCGTCTTTCACAAGGCGAAGACCATAATCCGGTTTGAAGGTCATCTTCGTTTCCTCTTAGCTAACGTTTGACATGAGCGGCACGCAGCGGCAGGCCACGCATGGCCCAGAATGAAATGAGGGTCATG
>DYKH01000217.1:0-6045 GCA_020722685.1 Caldithrix sp.
ATCTGGAGAACAAGACGGAAGATCTGAGTTTGTTAGCTCTGCAAGGCCCCAAAGCGGAAGCGACTTTGCAAAAGTTGACCGACATCGATCTTTCCGCTATCAAATACTACTGGCTGGAAGAGGGCAAAGTCGATGGCGTGGAGATGGTGGTTTCGCGCACCGGTTACACCGGCGAGCCGGGTTTCGAGCTTTGCTTCCCGGTTGAGCATTCCGAGCACATTTGGGAGTCGCTAATGCAGGCGGGCAAGGAGTTCGACATCGAACCGATTGGATTAGGCGCCAGAGATACTTTGCGTTTAGAGATGAGATATTGCCTGTACGGCAACGACATTGACGCCACCACCAATCCCTTGGAGGCGGGCTTGGGCTGGATCACCAAGCTCAACAAGGGCGACTTTATTGGGCGGGACGCTTTGCTGAAAGCAAAGGAGCAAGGACTCAAGCGCAAGCTCATCGGCTTTGAGATGGAAGCCAAGGCGTTTCCGCGGCATGGATATGGGATTCTCTCCAATGGCCGGCAAGTCGGTCAAGTGGCCAGCGGCACGTTTTCTCCCATGCTGGAGAAAGGCATCGGCACCGGTTATGTTCCGGCGGAATTGGCCGCAATAGGCACACCCCTCGAAATAGATGTACGCGGCAAAGCGCTTCCGGCCAAGGTTGTGGAAACACCTTTTTACAGACACAGCGCGTCGCGTCATCCATGACCGTTGACGTATTTTTCTCCATTAAGGAAGTCGAGCCTTCGGCGCTGGCAGGGGGCGTCGTCGTGGTGATTGACGTATTGCGGGCCACCACCACCATTGCCACGGCGCTCACCAACGGCTGCAAGGAGATCATTCCTGCCGGTGATGTCCAAACCGCTTTCGCCCTGGCTGCCAAATTCCCACCCACTCAAGTCCTGATTGGAGGAGAGCGGGAGGGCCGCAAGGTCGCAGGTTTTCACCTTGGTAATTCTCCGTTGGAGTATACCAAGGAGGCCGTTTGGGGAAAAACGCTGATTCTCACAACGACCAACGGCACGCGTGCGTTGATGCTCAGCAGGGAAGCGGATCTCGTAGTGGCTTTGTCACTCGTCAATATGAGCGCGGTCTGCCAGTATGTTGCCGGACTAAATGCGGATGTCAGCATTCTTAGTTCGGGCACAAATGGCGAGAATTCCTTGGAAGATACCGTTTGCGCCGGTCTGCTGGTCGGCTGCTTGCAAAAAATCTTCAAGCAGGATGTCCGGCTTGCCCAAAACGCGCATTCAGCAAAGGAATTGGCAGAGAAGCACCAGAGCAACTTGTTCACCATGCTGAAGACCAGCAAGCATGGTGCCTTTTTATGCAGTATTGGTTTTGCAGCGGACCTCGACTTTTGCGCGCGTCTGGACTCGATGACGGTGGTGCCGGTCTATCGGGACGGCTCAATCCGTTCGTTTCACCAGAAAAATCCGACTTGATCATTTTCACTCAGACCTACTCTATGCGGAACAGCAGATCAAGCTTTAAGGGAAAGCATCAGCATGCTACGATCAGACCGGAGGTTTCCTCTCGCAAGCGCGAAGAGTTGATGGGAGCCTTGTTGGTCACTCTTGGTATTCTGGTGCTCATTGCTCTTTTCACTTATAATCCCGAGGAAACGCCGGGCCCCGATCTACAAGTGGGTCAGGTTAGCAATGGCCTGGGCATCGTCGGCGTGTATCTCTCCCACACGCTTATCAACTGGACCATCGGCTATCCGATTCTTTTTCTGCCGTTTTTTATCATCGCCTGGGGCGTCAATCGCTTCTTAGGGAAAAGTACTCTGCAGTTGACGCGCTGGAGTGTCTTCGCCATCCTCATCTCCTATTTTGTCTCCGTCAGCGGCGCTCTGCACAGCTTTTTCTTCGATTCGGATCAGCGCATGGTCACTCAGTTTTCCGGATTGTTGGGCGGATTAGGAGCAGCCTTTTTGCGCAAATTCTTTGGCGCTTATGGCGCTGTGGTGGTGCTCATCGGACTCATCATGGTGACGGTTATTTTGTTCACCAGAATGACGATAACTGAAGCTTCACAAATCGTTTCCGGCTATGCTTCCCGTTTCTTTTTGCGCCTAAACCGGCTGTGGCAGATTACCATGAGTAACGTCTCGCATGGACGCGAACGAAGGTCTTTTTTCAGCACGAAGCAGGGCCAAGAGCCGTTGGCGGATGAAGTGGTCATTTCTCGCCGCGCGCCAGAAATTGTTGAGAGAAAAGAAGAGGCTCGGGTGCACCCACCGGGTGCGGCAAGACCACCTGTTCAGAAGCAATTGGATCTGCCGCTCGACGAAGTAGAGTCGGTCGAGGAAACTCCCGAAGCGGCGCTTTCAATGCCGCCGGTGGGTCCGTATGTCCTGCCGCCGCTCGACCTCCTGCAATTGCCGGAGAAACCGGAAGTGCAAATCAGTGAAAATGAGCTGCGCAAGAACGCGCACCTTTTGGAGGAAAAATTAGCCGACTTTGATATTAGCGCTCGCGTAGTCGAGATTCATCCCGGCCCGGTGATTACCCGCTATGAGCTGGAATTGGCGCCGGGAATCAAGGTCAGCCGTGTCACTTCCTTGTCTGATGATCTGGCTATGGCCATGCGTGCCAAACGCATTCGCATTGTTGCGCCCATTCCCGGCAAGGCTGCTATCGGCGTGGAAATTCCCAATTCTTCCCCTGCCATCGTCTATTTGCGGGAGATTTTGTCTTCGCCCTTGTTCCAGCAAGCCCACTCGCCGCTCACGCTTGGATTGGGGAAGACCATTTCTGGTGCGCCGTATGTGGCGGATTTGGCGACCATGCCGCATTTGCTGGTGGCCGGTTCTACGGGCTCCGGTAAGAGCGTTTGTTTGAATACCATCATCACCAGCATTCTCTACAAGGCCAAGCCCTCGGAAGTGCAGTTTGTCCTCATCGATCCCAAGCGGCTGGAGCTTTCGACTTACGCAAGTTTGCATCGCCATCACTTGACCTACGTCGAAGGCATGAAAGAGAAGGTGGCCACTTCGGCAAAAAACGCCACCGTTGTGCTCAAGTCGGTGGAGCAGGAAATGGAGCGGCGCTATGAGATTCTCGCCCATGCCGGGGTTCGTAATATCGAAGAATATAATCAGCGGTTGCGTGAAGGACGGGCTGTTTCCCTTGATGGTGGAACGGCGCAGCCTCTTTGCTATCTGATTTTAATCATTGACGAGTTAGCCGACTTGATGCTTACCGCAGGAGCGACCCGCGACGTGGAAGAACCCATCGCCCGCTTGACGCAGATGTCCCGTGCGGTCGGCATACATCTGATTCTTGCCACTCAAAGGCCCTCGGTGGATGTGATCACCGGCGTCATCAAAGCCAACTTTCCGGCGCGCATTGCCTTCCAAGTCGCCTCCAAGGTCGATTCGCGAACCATTCTCGACATGAACGGCGCGGACAAGCTGCTTGGCCGCGGCGATATGCTTTTTCTCCCGCCGGCCAGTCCGGAGCCAATTCGCTTACACAATTCTTTCATTAGCCTCAATGAAATCGAGCGGGTCATTGCCAGTATCAGTAGCCAACCATATCATAAAAAGGCGCCCCTTCCAGCTTACCAGGAAGAGGAGGCTGCCGAGCGTGGTGGTTTTGAAAGCGGTAAGCGTGATCCGCTTTTTGACGATGCGCTAAAACTGGTCGTAAGGACCCAGCAAGGCTCTGTTTCCTTGTTGCAGCGCCGGCTAAAAGTCGGCTATTCGCGCGCGGCCCGATTGATTGACGAGTTAGAGGACGCTGGCATCGTCGGACCTTTCGAGGGCTCCAAAGCGCGTGAAGTTCTCATGACTCCCGAGGAATTGGAATCCATGTCTTTGGGTGTCGAGGATGAGGAGAACATTTAGCGCAAATCGGCCTCGCGGGATCCCGAATGAACTCGCCGGAAGCTCATTTGTACTTTTCACATCAAGAACGCAAGGAATATTTATGCAGACATTGCCTTTCAGAAAATTCATTCTCACATTGATGTTCGCTTTTTCGACCGTCTCGACGCCGGCGTCCGCTCGGACAGCAGAAGAAATCATCGGCAAAGTTCGACAAAAGTACGAGGGATTGAAGCAAGTATGTGCGGATTTCACCCAGACTTTTCATTGGAAGTTGGCTGACGAGACTCAGGTCGTCAAGGGCCAAATTTGCGCCAAGGATGGAATCAAGTTTAGAATCGAAAGTCAAGATCAATTGATCATCACCGATGGCAAAACCATCTGGACCATGAACAAAGCAAATAAGCAGGTGATGGTGGATAATGCCGGCAATGCCTCCGGGGATAATCCTTTCCTAAAATCCTATCTGAAAAAATACACGGAAGAATATAAAGGCGAATTGCTGGGCACGGAGAAAATCGGCCAAGTGGACTTTTATCATTTGAAACTGATGGCCAAGAACGAAGATCAGTTCGTACGTCAGGTCGAATTTTGGGTGGACTCCAAATCCTTTTTGCTGACCAAGGTGCAACAGCTCGACATCAACGACAACAGCACCGCCTATGAAGTGGAAAACGTCAAGCTCGACGTCGTTTTGAAAGACGCCATTTTTACCTTTACCGCCCCGGAAGGGTATGAAGTGATCGATTTAAGGTGAGCTGCGGCCGCATTCTCGTGCTCATTCTCCTGCTCTTGCTCGTACCCCCCAAAAGAGCAGGAGAATGAGCAAGAGCACGAGTACAAGACCAAATCAAGGCGAGAGGCATGAACAGATTGAAGCGAACCGATGATTGGGAGTTGACCTTCGAAATCGGAGATATTTTAGAGGTGGTGAAGGCGTTTAGTTGGATGCATTGAAATCAACAACTCTGTTGTTTTGTGCTTTAAAACCTCAGTGCAACTTTTTCAAATTTGAGTGCGTTTGGTGCAAAAATACCCTGAAAAAACCATACAATCTGCTGTCGTCCGGGAACAGTTGGGTCTGTTCGCTTCGGATATTAGAACGCGACCTTCGCCAGAAATTTCGTGGAGTTCTTTTCAAGAATTGCCCAAGCAAGAAAGACTGGCGGCCCTGCTCGCAGGTGAATTGAACTTTCATGGTGAAAACGGCAACTATGCTTCACATGACTTGCACGCATTTGCTGCCAAGTTCCCTCCTCAATTACCAGGTATTTTTATTCGCGGCTTGACTGCACCGGGTGATATTGTCTTAGATCCGATGATGGGTTCGGGCACGGCAGTAGTAGAAGCCATATTGGAAGGGCGCCGTGGCATTGGATTCGATCTTGACCCGTTAGCCTCCCTTCTTACCAAGGTGAAGACCACCACGTTAGAATTGGAAAGGCTGCGCCTAGTACATCAACAGATTCTTCAATCCGCGCATGCCTTGTTGTCAGATGGCAAGATAATTGAGGAGAGCCTATCTGATCGGTTTGACAATGCGACCAGAGAGTTTATTGACTTTTGGTTTTTGGCGAAAACCCAGCGAGAATTAATGGCTCTGGTCTTGTCTATCGGCAAAATCGATGATCCACTCATTCGTCGATTCTTTGAATTGAATTTTTCGTCCATTATCGTGACCAAATCTGGCGGAGTCTCATTAGCCAGAGATTTGGCTCACTCCAGACCTCACAAAGTGGCAAGCAAAGTACCTAAAAACGCCATAGAGCAATTCTCACAGCGCTTTCGCAAGAATTTTCTCAGCATCAGCAAGTTGAATAACCTAAAAGCAGATGCCTTGACCTCCGTGGGTGATGCCAGAAGAATGCCCTTGGCTGACAATACTGTTGACCTGGTCGTGACTTCACCTCCTTATGCAAATGCCATAGATTATATGAGGGCTCATAAATTTTCCTTGGTCTGGTTAGGTGACTCGGTTCAGGCACTTGCTGATTTACGTTCTCGCTACATCGGCTCCGAAAGAATAAATAACTTTTCCTATGAACAGGCTAAAATGCCACAACGGTGCCTGATGATTATTGACAAGCTTCATGAACTTGATCGCAAGAAAGCGCTGGTACTGCGAAAGTATTTTATTGAAATGGAAAACGTGATAGCCGAAATCTATCGAGTATTAAAACCCGATTCTACAGCTATTATTATTGTCGGAACCTCAAC
>DYKH01000217.1:6145-7775 GCA_020722685.1 Caldithrix sp.
AAGACCATTGCAGATGCGATACAGATATTCAAAACGTCCTCTTATCCTTTAGGTTTAAGCTCTTCCACGGCATGGTTGGGGATTTATCAAGCGCTGTTATGGTTTGAGCCAGTGAACCATTTATCTTTCACTTCTTTGCCGCATATCATTGATGCAGATAAGCTTCGACCTTCAACTGCGGCCAAAAAGAAAAAATGGAAAAGCCCGACAGTTTGGCAGCAACGTGCTCAAAAAGTAGCTGACTATTTATCAAACCAATTGGGGTGTTCTGTTTCAGATCTGCCCAAAAGGGTAGATCGACTAATGAAGCTGCCCTCCTACAGAGGGTTGCAGAGACAGAACACATTGGGTATTGCCTTTGCGGGGATCGTTAAGCATGTTTTGGAGACTCTGGGCTCAGGAAACATCACCTACAGAACCGAGGTTGACGCTAAGGAGATTTTTTCCGGCATAACCTTTCCAGGTCGTAGTGACGCACCACGGATCGATCTTCTCGCTGCTATGAATGGTATCCCCAAGGCTATTCTGTCTTCTAAATGGAGTATGCGTCACGATCGTTTGAACGACATCACCAATGAATGTCCGATCTACAAAACTGCCTACAATCGAATCTATCGACAAGAAGATAACGGGGACCTGATGTACTTTGTGATTACCAACGAGTTCGATCCTTCTCGCCTTAGTAAAATCTTAGACGATGGTTGCGTGAACGGCGTAGTACATGTCCACAAGGCTGCTCTTGTCGCAGTATGGGAATTGAATGGTCGGTTAGATGAATTGTTGGATCTCCCCAACCTCATTGAGCTAACACATAATTGGTGATTCGAAATGGCCGCTCTTCTCGGTGTGGTCTTTTTCCCGAAACTCTATTAGAATTTGAGCTCTTTATGCAAACCTTTACTAAATTTCTTACACTTACTATTCTAGTACTGAACGTTTTTCCTCTTGAGTATTCCATATCTTCACCTGCTCTTTGGCACGTCGGCGTCGCCAAAACCGCCATCACTCCCACCATGCCCGTCTGGCAAGCAGGATACGGTCGCGAAACCAAGAGCACCGGCGTCCACGATGATATTTGGGCCCGAGCCTTGGCGCTGGACAATGGCAAACGGACCGTGCTCATCGTCGCCTGCGATCTGATCGGCCTCATGCTGCCGGATGTGGATGAAATCCGCGACCAGTTGGTCAGTGCAGCTCTGCCTCGCGACAATATCATCATCACTTGCACACATCAGCATTCGGGCCCGGACGTGCTTGGACTGTGGAATAAGGACAAAAGCAAAAGCGGAGTGGATTCGCTCTATCTCCAAGAGCTGAAACAGAAAATCGTGCGGACGGCGCGCAAGGCCTTGGCGGCCAAACAAAAAGCGACCTTGGCCGTCAGCAAGACGGAGGTGCACGGCATCTCCTACAATGGCCGGGACGAGGGCGTTGATGATTTCAGTGTGGTGGTTCTGCGGGCAAAAGCCATGGATGGAAAGCCGATTATCGCCTTGGTCAATTTCGCCTGCCATCCCGAAGTCTTGACCGAAGGAAACACTCTTATCACTTCCGATTATCCTCACTACCTGTATCAAACCATCGAGGGCAAAACCGGCGGCATGGCAATGCTGGTGAGCGGCGCTTTGGG
>DYKH01000042.1:0-3920 GCA_020722685.1 Caldithrix sp.
GAATCCGGTTTTGCCGGCGAATCCGATTATTCCGGGGGCGGTCCCGGCGCTTCGGGTTTGGATGAATGAAAACCCGCTCCCAAAAATCAAACTGCTATCGAACTAAGATGCTTACCCCGCAGCAGGATTTACTTAGTGTTTGGACGAAAATACCCTTTCTTGTCATTCGAGCGAACGGAGTGAGTCGAGGAATCTGGTCAACGTTCACGAAATTAAGCACCGCCAGATTTCTCATCCGCCGCGGCGGATTCGAAATGACAATATTATGAGTTTTCGGTCAAGTACTACTTAGCTGCAGCAGCGGAGAAAACGATGACACGAACTCTGATTTTGCTACTACTAGGCAGCTTGATAATCGCACAGGCTGTCTTATTTGCCCGAGAGGAAACCCAAGCCAAAAAGGATGCCCGTATGCAATGGTGGCGCGAGGCCCGCTTTGGTCTTTTTATCCACTGGGGACTTTACGCCATTCCTGCAGGCGAATGGAAAGGCGACAAGAGCCATGCGGAATGGATTCGCACCACTGCCAAGATTCCGCTGGAGGAATATGACAAACTCGTGCAGCAATTCAATCCGGTCGAGTTCAACGCTGCCGATTGGGTGCGCATGGCAAAAAACGCCGGCATGAAGTACATCGTCATCACCTCTAAGCATCACGACGGCTTTTGCCTGTTCGATTCCAAATACACCGACTTTGATGTCATGTCCACACCCTTCAAGCGGGACATCCTGAAGGAACTGTCGGAAGCCTGCCGGGCGGAGGGTTTGCAGATGTGCTGGTATCATTCCATCATGGATTGGCATCATCCCGATTATCTGCCTCGGCGCGAGTGGGAGAAAGACCGTGCGTCGGCGGGAGCAGATTTTGATCGCTACGTTCAGCACATGAAAAACCAGCTCAAGGAACTGGTCGGCAACTATGGTAAAATTGGCGTGCTGTGGTTCGACGGGGAATGGGAATCCACCTGGAACGCCGAATACGGTTGGGACCTTTACCGTTATGTTCGTGGTTTGCAGCCGGACATTATCATCAACAATCGCGTTAGCTCCGGCAGGGCCGGCATGGCGGGCTTGACCAAGGAAGGTGAGTTTGCCGGCGATTTCGGCACACCGGAACAGGAAATACCCGCGACCGGCCTGCCCGGCGTCGATTGGGAAACCTGCATGACCATGAATGACCATTGGGGCTATAATAAGTACGATGATCACTGGAAGTCCACCGAAGACCTGCTGCGCAAATTGGCCGATATCGCCTCCAAAGGCGGAAATTTCCTGCTCAATGTTGGACCTACCGCGGAAGGGCTCTTTCCGCAAGCCAGCGTCGATCGTTTGGCGGAAATGGGGCAATGGATGAAAGTTAATGGGGAAGCCATTTATGGCACTCAAGCCAGCCCCTTCAAACAACTGGATTGGGGCCGATGCACTCAGAAAGCCATCCCCGGCGGCACCCGGCTCTACCTGCATGTTTTTGAGTGGCCAAACAACGGCCGTCTGGCGGTCAATGGAATTTCCAATAGCGCCAACTCGGCCTATTTGTTGGCGGATGCGAGTAAAACTCCCCTGCCGGTGACGCGCGAGGAAGATGCTCTGGTCGTCGGCGTCCCGGCTGTGGCCCCTGATCCTTTCAACAGTGTGGTGGTGCTGGATGTTGATGGCAAAGCCGAGGTCATTGATCCTCCCAAAATATTCGCGTCCATGAACACCTTCGTGACCGCAGTCGAGGTCACCGCCGCTTCAGACGACCAATCTCTGGAGATTCGCTATACTCTGGACGGCAGCGTCCCCTCGGCTCAGGCCAATGTCTATCGCCATCCCATTCGCTTGAGTGAAACCACGGTGGTTTCGGCACGCTGTTTTCGCAACGGCCGGCCCGTCAGTCAGGCGGCGAAAATGCAGTTCACTCAAGTCAAGCCACGGCCGGCGGTGCACTCTGCGAGCTTGAGTCCGGGTCTCAGCTACACCTATTTCGAAGGCAAGTGCGAAAGCGTGTCCGACCTCGTCCACCTCAAGCCGGTTAAGAAAGGTGCGGTGAAGAATTTCGATCTTGGGCAGAGAAACCGGGATGAGGATTTTGGCTTTGAGTTTGTCGGATGGATTCGAGTGCCGGCGGACGGGGTTTATGTTTTCTATACCGAGTCCAATGACGGCAGCCGGCTTTACATCGATGACGTTTTGGTGGTGGACAACGACCAGCCGCATGCGATGCGGGAAAGGCGGGGGGAGATTGCACTAGCCGCAGGTTTGCATTCTATGAAGTTGACCTACTTTCAGACCGGAGCAGAGCAAGGATTGAAGGTGTCCTACGAAGGGCCGGGAATTACGAAGCAACCCATTCCCGCTCCGCTGCTATTGCACAGGAAATAGGTTTTGCTGCAAGGCCATAAACCCTGGATTGTGGCTTACGGGGGCATTTGAGAGGAAAGTATGGATTTCTTATTCCAACTCTTTTTGTTGGCTCCTGCCGTGCTGCTGGGATTGACGGTGCACGAGTTCTCCCACGCCTTGGTAGCCTATAAGCTGGGCGATCCAACGGCAAAAGCGCTGGGACGGTTGACCCTCAATCCCATCAGCCATCTGGATCTCCTCGGCGCCATTTCCTTGTTGATTTTCAAGCTGGGATGGGCCAAGCCGGTGCCTTACGATCCGAGATATTTCCGCAATCCCAAGCGCGACACCATGCTGGTGGCGGCAGCCGGCCCGGCGGCCAATTTTGTTTTGGCCCTGCTGCTCGGCATTGCCTTTCGCCTTTTCGTTCTCCTCTTTGCTAAAAATGGATTATCCGGCATCGCCAACATAGCCGGGTTCATGCTGTTGTACGGCGTTTTCATCAATCTCACGCTGGCGCTTTTCAATCTCATTCCCGTCCCTCCGTTGGACGGTTCGAAAATCTTGGTGGGATTTCTGCCGCCATCCATGGTGGCGCCATACATGTCTTTTGCGCAGTTCGGCCCGTTTCTGCTTTTCGCGGTGATCCTCTTCGGCAACCGGCTGGGATTCGATTTGTTTGGAACGACCATCCTACCGTTGGCGAAGACGTTCTCCGCATTTTTTGCTGGGGCGACGCTGTAGACGGACCGGACTATCCATCATGCGCATTATTGCTATGGGATGGAAAAGATGTGGCTCATCCGTTTGTCAATCGAAATCGATGCCGCAACCTTGATGGCTTTGGCCTTGCGAACAAGCCGAGTGTCAGAACAACTTTTTTTGCGAAATCAAAAAAAGTGATTGACAACCTGTTTTTTTTTTAGATTCGCATGGGTAGCCAAATGCTAGGAGTGACTGTTCGAATAGACAGCCGTGGCAAAATGGCAATACAGACATGGGTGCTTTGAAGGGGCTACCTTTTCCACTTACCATAATACTCTTTGGGGGAACGCGCCAACATAGAAAACGGTGGGATATGCAGGCAGATCATCTCAAGTCTTAAATACGACCAAACAACGAAACTGACCTATCTCAGCACCACTTAGGCCAGGTTGGGACGAACAATTCTGTAGGAGGTGCATCATGAATCTGCGAATGAATGCCGTGTCCTTGGGTTTGTTGCTTGTCATCTCGTCCTTTGCTCTTGCCGCCGAGGATATTGTCATTTACCGCGATGGACTGCTTCAAGATGCCATTTTGGATACGAGCTTTAGCAAAGAGGCAAGCACTCTTACGACCACTGCTGCGGAACCGTTCGAGGGTGATTCCGCATTGGTCTGGCACCGCAACGTCAGCGACGTGAATCTATGGTTCAAGTTTGTTTCCGACCAATGGCCGGCGGGCTTGAATCTCTCTGAAGGAAAGGCTCTGGTTTTCTGGGTCAAGGCGCCTCGAGGGACGCCGGGTTTTCAAGTCTGGCTGGAAGGCATGGAGCGCAACATGCACACCAACCATATTTATCTTGACTGCGCCTTTGAAGAAGTCCCTCTCAT
>DYKH01000042.1:4020-14621 GCA_020722685.1 Caldithrix sp.
AAGACCGGGCCCAAAGAAGTGCAATTGACATTGGGCGAATCAGTGGACCTCACACCGCTTTGCAGTTTGGTGGTGCAGAAAAAGAAAGCCGGACTGTACGATGAAGCGATCTCCACCCTGGAGAGCATCCGATCCAAGGGGAATCTTGAGGGTTTGGAAATGTGGGTTTGGCGCCAAATCGTCGATTGCAGGGTAAAGCATGCTTTGCTGACGGACAAAGAGAATCGACAATCCCATGCGATGACACAATTTCAGCAAGTGGTCGATCTCTGCCAAGACGTCCTGACGAATCACCAGCAAGGACTGGAAGCTGAATGGGCATTAAAGACCATTTCCAAATACTATCTATTTATGGGCAAACCCGATTTGGCGCGACAGGAATATGACAAGTATTTGGCTAACATGGCAGGACGGAGCTATGAAAAGGCGGAGGCAGTTTTTGAGCTGGCCAATTTGTATCGTGACAGTGGCAATTTTGAGTTGGCGACAAGAGAGTACAATCGAGTAATTGCGGACAACCCTGACGATCTTCGAAACCTTGGTCAGGCGCGCTTGGGTCTTGCTCGTTGTTATCTCCGCATGGCGAAATATGACCAGGCAGTTGAACAATGTAAGGCGATCCTTAACGATTCCCGTTTTGATGAAGGCCACCCCAACATGCGTGCAGCCGCGAGACTTGGCTTGGGATTATGCTATTCACGAATGGGGCAAAAAGAGCTTGCAAAGGCGGAACTCGATCTTGTTGTGGCGACGGCTCCCAAATATTCTCCTTTGTATAATCAAGCCAGTTTCGTTCTGAGAATAATCGAATCCCAACCAGCAACTGAGCCATAATCCTGTATGCGCATTGCGTTAAGAGGCCCATTAGTATAGTTTCCTTCAGAAAATGAAATCAAGGGGGAGCGGAGAAATGCACAAGCTTAATAGAGTTGCACCGTATGTGTGTAGCGTATTGCTGATAACATTTCTTAATTTACTTCTGGCCTCAGCTTCTCAGGGTAGTCAATTGCGTCCTACCTATGAGGCGCCTAAGAGGCTTTCAGAACTTGATCGAAATAGCGCTACGAAAATCCTTAGAATTGTTCACACTGCTTCAAAGTTCGGAAAACTCCAAGTCCATCTGCAAAGAGAAGGCTATGCAATTCAGTCACACCCTGAGAATCAGTACTACTACAAGCATGGCAAATTCTCTGCGGTTTCCCTTGAAATCGAATCTTTATCAGCATTGACTTCAGAAGAGAGGGTCAATCAAAATGAAATAGTACCAATGATGATAACTTGCATTCTGGATGAAGACGCCGAAAAGATGATAGACTATTTTGTCAGTCGGGTTTCAGTGCGAGACGGTGTAATCTTTCAAATAGAGATGAAAAGCGATAGCCTTGGACTGGCAATTAAGTATGACATAGTTCCCGGCCCCAGAATCGAAAACCGTATTCTTGATGCGTCTGACTTCATGGGGAAGAATTTGGGTATAATCAAGTTGGGATTGTCTGATTTTGACGATCAGGATACTTTTTATGGTTTTCTTGATCGCGCTGAACCCCGAGAATCAATATTCCTCCTAAGCGAAGCAAAAGCATGTGAGGAGTTTAATTGGGACGTTTTCTGGGAATGCGTCTTGATGTGCTCTGGAGCACTTGCCGAGCCGGCGTTGATATATTGTGGTGCGCTGTGCATTATCCCAACTTGGGTTTGCGCTTTTTGTATCGTTGCTTTTTTAGCGGCTGATGCTGCTTGTATATGGGGTTGTTATGAAGCTCTTTCTTGATAATTTCCAGGCTATGAAAAATGTGAAAGTATTCAATAGTCTGGTGTTATTAAAACATATCTCAGGGCGTAATGACTGAATAACCAACGAATCATGTTATTGCTCTGAGGTAGGTAGTTCTGAGGCGTTGAACTCTTTCGAGCCATCTTCTTCGCTCCTTAGATTTTGGATTTTGGGAAGATAGTTTATAGGTGATTCAATTACATTCTTGTGGAAGGCTTTGACTATGGAGCGCCCCTCAAGCAAACTTTACCATTTATTGAAAATCCTTATTGGTCTGTTTCTAATAGCAGTTCTGCTTGGTAAGTGGAGTATGCTATTGGAATCCGCGGCTCAAGGCGGCAGCAATAGTGCGGACATGTTCGCCATGATGTACGTGCTAATAGGTCTTATTCTCATCTTTCAACGTCCAAGGTTGGTTCATTACGGCTATGGAATTGGTCTCTTTCTGATTGGATTCGGGTGGTTTCTTTCTTTTGCATTCTCGCAATGGTTTGTTCGTTGGGGTAATTATTATCGTTTGCCAGTCTTATTGCTCTTTTGTTGGGGACTATGGAACGATATCAAGGAATTCCGTGAATTCCGCAAGAATGGAAGTTTTGGAACAAAAAAGGAAAATCAATAGCTGCCCAACGGAACTTGCTGAACATTGTGTAATCCAAATGACTTCGAAAAAAGTAATGTGGCCGTTAAGTAGCGCATTTTTCTTCTTGACGCTTATCGTGCCTATTCAATTTTCTGCTCTCGACTCCAAAGAGAGGGCAACTGATGATTTTCAAATCGGGCTGAAGTTTTTGCGATTTGCAAGATACGATAGTGCCATCCATAGATTGGAAAACAGACTGAAGTATCAAGCAGATTTCTCAGAAGTGTTCGTACCGCTTGGCATGGCTTGTCTTTTTGCAGGGCGTTTTGACCAAGCTTTGAGTTCTTTTCAGGAGGCATTGGTCAAGGACAATAGGAACCCAGATGCTCACGTCGGAGTAGGGCACTTCTATTATGCCAAAGCAGGACTACGTGATAAAAACATGTTCCTCGATGTCAGGGTATTGACCGAGAACCAAAACCTTTGCAGCGATGACACTGTCCGCCTGTTCATCCAGAAGGGAGTAGAAGCTTATACAAAGGTCATAGAGATCAATCCGCGCTATAGGAGCGATATTTGGCATGACCCGGACTGTGCTTGCAGCGAGTTTAATTCTGTCGACCTTCACAATTCGTTGGGCTGTGGATATTGGATGCTGGGTAACATTGCTTTAGCCAAAAAGGAATTTGAAAGTGCGCATTCCTTGGATGCCAACGACGCTGATTCTGCAACTCTTTTGGAACTCTTGAACAAGCATTCGGCGAGCACCAGAAAAAATGCGAAGGGGCATGAATGAATTAGGACTCTGCCTTTTAAGGAGGAATAGCGATGCTTCACAAAGGATTTTCTAAAACTGTTTTTTCTCTGCTGGTCATTTGTTCTTCTCTCACATATTCCGCTGATAATGAGAGCTCCATCGTTTATCTAACGGAAGGGCAAAATACTTTGCTTCTAAAAGTTATCAACGCCAATACGAAAGAGCTTGGAGAAGTGACTTTGGAGATCCCCGCATCCGGCAAATACGCTTGGTTGTCTGTGCGATCACCGAAGGAGAGCTTTTTTCTGCCGTCCAGCAATCTGACTTCCCCGGTACAAGTCGAGCTCCAACTGAGAGTTTCCAATGCGCCCATTGGCGCCTCGGCAACGTTGCCCATCATTCTTAAACAAGGTCGCCAAACAATTAGCAAGACCGAGATTGAAATTCTGGTCACCGCAAATGACGGGCTACCCAAAGACTACGAGCTTTTACAGAATTATCCTAATCCTTTCAACAGCTCGACAGAAATCTCGTATGCGCTGCCGCAGCCTGCTGATGTTTCGCTGCGAATCTTTAACGTGAAGGGTGAGGAGGTAAGAGAGCTGGTTCATGGATTCAAGACGGCCGGCTACCACGCCATCCGTTGGGACGGCAAAGATAATAACGGTAAGGATAGCTCGGCTGGAGCCTATCTCTGTCAAATGGAGGTGGGTGAATTTTCCAAATCTATTACGATGCTCTTAGTAAGATAAGAGTTCATGAAATAGAAAGTGCTTTGGGCTTATTTCCTATTTATGACGCGCCGCATGCAACACCGCTGTGAGTGCTTAGAGGGGAAGCATTAGCGAACGCAGTTCGGTGGCTCGGCGCAGTGCCGATTGGCATCTTCATTAGCCTGCTATCGCCGTTTTTACTGCTTTTGCAAATTGTGCCGCCTTGGACACTTTATCCTCCGCGCCCTCCAATTCCTTAATGAGCCAGCTACCGATGATCACTCCGTCCGCCACTCGGGCCGCTGCCTCCGCTTGTTCGATGGAAGAGATGCCAAATCCGACCGCCACCGGTAAATCGGTCATGGTCTTGAGGGATTTTATGACTTGGTCGATTTGAACATCCATGCCATCTCCGGCGCCTGTGGTGCCATAATGCGAGACACAGTAAACGAATCCGCTGGAAGCTGCGAGAATGTTCTTTGTGCGTTCGCTGCCCATTTCCGGGGCCAATAGGTAAATCAGGTCTATTGATTTCTGTCTACAGAGATGTTCGAATTCCTCCCCTTCCTCGTAAGGCAAATCTGCCACGATCAAGCCATCGACGCCAGATTCCCCGCAAGCCCCAACAAATGGTTCCGTGCCATAGCGAACGATTGGATTAAAATAACCCATGAGCACGACCGGAGTTTCCGAGGTCTTGCGGAATTTGCTCACCAACTGCAAGATGTTGTCAAGGTTGACATCGTTTTTCAGCGCTCTGGCGGTGGATCGTTGAATGACCGGTCCATCGGCAATGGGATCGGAAAACGGCACTCCCAATTCGAGGCAATCCGCCCCGTTCGCTGACAACGCCTGCATGATTCGCAGGGTTTCGTCCAGATTGGGGTCACCCGCGGTGAGAAAGAGGATCAAGGCGGTTTCATTGCGCTTTTTTAATTCCAAGAAATGCTTTTCCAGTCTGTTCATCTATTCCTCGTAAAGAATCATTCGTTTGACAAGATGGCATCTCGTCCTGCCGGCCGTTGACCATTGACCGTTGAACATTGAACGTTGACTATTGATCTTGAGAATTCCTTGTAACAGAATACAATAGTCAATTGTCAACTAATGGTTGAGTAGTGACTATGTCTTTGTCTCCGCGGCCGGAGAGATTGATTAAGATCGACTGTTCGGTTGCTAGCGTCCGAGCCAATTTCATGGCATAAGCCACCGCGTGCGCGCTCTCCAAGGCGGGGATGATGCCTTCCGTTCGGGCTAACAAGTCATAAGCCTCAAGAGCCTCCTGATCGCTAACCTGCTTGTATTCCGCGCGACCGGTTTCTTTATAAAAAGCGTGCTCGGGGCCAACTCCGGGATAATCAAGCCCGGCGGCGATGCTGTGCGCTGGGGCAATCTGGCCTTGCTCGTTTTGCAGAAAGTAGCTTTTCTCGCCGTGAAAAACGCCCACTTCTCCCAAGGCAAGGGAGGCGGCGTGCTGCCCCACGGCCTTGCCTCTGCCGCCGGCTTCCACGCCGATGAGCTTGGCCGGCGTATCCTTAAAAGGATGAAAGATTCCCATGGCATTGCTGCCGCCGCCGACGCAAGCGACGATGTAGTCGGGATGGCTCAGTCCGTATGCTTTGATCTGTTCCCGCGCCTCCAATCCAATGACCGATTGAAACTCGCGCACCATAGTCGGAAAGGGATGCGGCCCGACCACCGAGCCCATGACATATTGGGTGGTTTTAACCCCGGCAATCCAGGCGCGCATGGCTTCATTGATGGCGTCTTTCAACGTACAAGTCCCGGAGTTAACCGGCACCACTTTGGCGCCCAGAAGCTGCATGCGGAAGACGTTCAGTTTTTGCCGCTCCACGTCCTCGGTGCCCATGTAGATTTGGCATTCGATATCCAGCAGCGCGCAAGCCGTGGCGGTGGCAACTCCATGTTGGCCGGCTCCTGTCTCGGCTATTACTTTACGCTTGCCCATTTTCTTGGCCATCAAAACTTGGCCTAGACAATTGTTGAGCTTATGCGAGCCGGTGTGATTCAAATCTTCGCGCTTGAGAAAAAGTTTGGCGCCGCCGGTTTTGCGCGTGAGATTCTGGGCAAAGTAGAGCGGCGTCGGCCGACCGGCGTAATTCTTTAGCAGGTTGGCAAGCTCCTCTTGAAATGCGCGATCTTGGTGGTAATGGTTGAAAGTTTCTTCTAATTCAATTAGAGCAGGCATGAGTAATTCCGGGACGAATTGTCCGCCAAATTGCCCAAAGTAACCGCGATTTCTCATTCATACCTCAGTATTTTCTTCTTTTTTCAAATTTGGCCAGCCGAGGGGACATCCCTTTTCAGTCGGCTTTGGCGGAGGCGAAATCGGTGCATCAGAGATGGCATTCAGTTTTGCTATTACGTTGCTGACAGATTTCTCCTTTCGGTCGAAATGACCGGCTGCCTGGTCGATGGCAGAACCGTCTGGATCATTCTAAAAAGTAACTGCAGTTTGTCGTGATCTTTTATGCCCGGTGCGTTCTCTACACCGGAGCTCACATCGACGCCGAACGGTTGGAAGGTGCCGATCAGCTCCGCCACGTTTTCAGGTGTGATGCCGCCGGCCAGAATGATTCGACTGAAATCTTGCTGGGAGCGCAACAATTCCGCATTGATGCGTTTTCCAGTGCCTCCTCGTTTGTTGGGATCATAACTATCAAGCAGCATTTTCCAAACCTGATCATAGGCGGCGATTTGCGCAAGACTCGTTTCATCTCGCACTCTGAGCGCCTTGATCACGGTTCCTCCCAAGGACCGGCAAAACTTTGGCGATTCGTTACCGTGCAGTTGCACCAGGTCCAAATGACACAAGGATCGGATTTCTTGGATTTCACTCATGCTCCGATTGACGAACACACCTACCTTGGCGACGTGGTGCAGATCATCAGCTATCCTCGCAGCAGCGAATGGGTCAATCTGTCGTGGACTCGGCGCAAAGATAAATCCTACCGCATCCGCGCCCAATTCTTCCGCCAACAGGGCGTCTTCCAGCCGGGTGATGCCGCAGATTTTTACCCACATGGAACGCCTCGCAGCGCTTTGAGAGATGATATTCGATCGGCTTGCGTCATGAGAGTCTCACCGATCAGCACGGCATTCACGCCCGCGTCCTGCAAGGTCTCAATTTCCTTGCGGGACTTGATGCCGCTTTCGCTAACTTTTACAACTTTTTCAGGGATAAACTTTACCAGCTCAAGACTCGTTTTCAAGTCCACCACAAAAGTTTTGAGATTCCTATTATTGATGCCGATGATCTCCGGCCCGGCGTGCAGGGCTTTTTCAAGTTCCTGCTGGTCGTGGACTTCGACCAAGGCGTCCATTTTAAGACTTTTGGTGACATCCGAGAATTCGCAAATCTGTTGCGCAGAAAGGATGGCTGCGATGAGCAGCACCGCACTTGCGCCGTTGCAGGCCGCTTCGAAGATTTGATATTCGTCAATGGTAAAATCTTTACGCAGTAGCGGCAGCTTCACCCGTTCGGCTATGATCTGCAAATAGGTCAAGCTGCCGAGAAAATGCTTTTCCTCGGTTAGCACCGAGATCGCAGCAGCGCCGCCCGCTTCATAGTCTTTCGCAATCGCCAACGGATCAAAGTCATGGCAAATAATGCCCCGACTCGGTGATGCGTGCTTGACTTCGGCGATGATCTCGATCTGCCCTGTGTTGATGGCCCGCAAAAATCGGTTTTGCGGTAAAGTCGAGGCCCGAGCTTCGGCCATGGTGCGCATTTCGGCAAGCGGAATTTGTTTAGAACGCGAAGCAAGCGTTTCCCGCACATCGGCAACGATCCTGTCTAAAATGCTCATCAAGAAATATTCCTCAAAATATCTGTGGAAACGGTTCCTGACAAATAATGCTATCATACCGGAGAGATCTTTTCAGGTCTGCATCAATATTTGAAGAGTTGGAAAAACGCCTTCAAAGATTGGCATCCTGAGCTGTCAGCCATTCTCTGCAAGTCAGTTAGCAGAGTAGCTCCGAGTGAATTCTACCAATTCAACCAATTTTCTTTTAGCTGCGCCGGATCGGATCGTCTCCGCGGCCATCGTCACGCCGTCTCGCAGCGAGGAAGATTTTCCGGCAACATAGATTGCCGCTCCTGCGTTCAAAACTGTGATATCGCGCTTGGCCCCATCGCTGCGATCAAAAATATCATGCATGAACTTGGCATTGGTGGCCGGGTCATCGCCGCGAATGGCCTCCAAGCTGTGGCGAGACAAACCCATTTCTTCCGGACTAATGGTATACTCGAGGATATTGGTATCCTTAAGTTCATGGACATGGGTTGGGCCATTAATGGAGATTTCATCCAATCCATCTTCACTGTGGACAACAAGGACGTGCTCGCTGCCGAGCTTTTGTAGAACCCTAATCATCTTTTCCGCAGTCTCCAGATTAAAGGCGCCGATGACTTGGCGATTTGCTCCAGCCGGATTGGACATGGGGCCGAGGATGTTGAAAATGGTGCGGATGCCCATTTCCCGGCGCGGCGCCACCGCATGCTTCATGGAGGCATGAAAAGTCGGGGCGAAGAGAAAGGCAATACCGATGGCATTGAGACAGGCTTCGGTTTGGCTGGGCGATAGATCAATGTTGACGCCCAATTCCTGTAAGACATCAGCGCTGCCGCATTTACTGGAGACTGAACGATTGCCATGTTTGGCCACGGCTACGCCCGCAGCGGCGGCGACGATAGCCGCAGCGGTGGAGATATTAAAGGTGTGTGTGCCGTCTCCGCCAGTGCCGCAAGTGTCTATCACGTCGGAAGGAGCGGATATTCTGGCAGCCTTTTCCCGCATGGCGCGCACAAAGCCGGCTATCTCGTCGATGGTTTCCCCCTTCATTTTGAGAGCCACCAGCAAACCGGCTATTTGCGCCGGCGTCCACTGGCCGTCCATGATGGCGTGCATGACGCCATAAGCTTCATTCTCTTGCAGATCGAGTCTGCTGGTAACCTGTTCCAACGTTTCCTTCACCATTTGAGAATCCTCCTATGATTGCTGTTCAGACCTGTGAGGTTTTCAAAACCTCACAGGTCTAGTTTATGCAAGCTGCAAAAAGTTCTTGATGATGGTCATGCCGTCTTCCGTTAGAATGGACTCGGGATGGAACTGCACGCCTTCCACCGGAAATTCTCTGTGCCGGAGCGCCATGATCAGCCCCTCCTTGGTTTCGGCGGACACCTCCAAACAGTCCGGCAGCGAGGCTCGCTCCACCACCAGGGAATGATATCGCCCGCCGAGGAAGGGGTTCTTGACGGTACGAAAGATCGTCTTACCGTCGTGGAAGACGCGGCTGCTCTTGCCGTGCACCAATTCGTTGGCCGGCACCACGCGTCCGCCCAAGGCTTCGCCGATGGATTGCACTCCCAGACACACGCCGAGGATGGGGCACTTGTCCAGAAAATGGTTGATGACCTGTATGGAAATTCCCGCTTCGGAAGGATATCCGGGTCCTGGGGAAATGACGATTTTTGTCGGATGCATTTCCTCAATGCTTTCCGCCGTCATCTGGTCATTTCGCGTGACGAACACCTCCTCACCTGTGGAACCGATGTATTGCACCAAATTGTAGGTAAAGCTGTCATAGTTATCGATGACCACGATCATAGAGTCCTCCTTCGGCATACTCGACTGCTTTCAGCAATCCTTTGGCCTTGTTCAGAGTTTCTTCAAATTCTTTTTCCGGAACCGAGTCGGCCACAATGCCGGCGCCGGCTTGTACGTAAAGTTTTCCATCTTTGATGTAAATGGTTCGAATGGCAATGCAAACGTCCATGTTGCCATTGAAGGCGAAATAGCCCGCCGCGCCTGCATAAATGCCGCGGCGGGTCGGCTCTAATTCCTCGATGATTTCCATGGCTCGGACTTTGGGCGCTCCGGAAACCGTTCCCGCCGGGAAACAGGCTTTGAGGACATCCACCGCATCCAAACCCTCACGTAGAATACCGCTGACGGTGGAGACGATGTGAATCACGTGCGAGTACTTTTCGATTCCCATCAGCTCGTCCACTTTGACCGTCCCATACCGGGCGACGCGTCCCACATCATTTCGTCCGAGGTCAACCAGCATGGTATGCTCAGCTAATTCTTTAGGATCGGCGAGCAAGTCTTTGATCAGGGCTTGATCTTCTTCTTCGTTTGCGCCGCGCTTTCGGGTGCCGGCAATAGGCCTGACATAAACCCGATTACCTTCCAGCTTGACCAAAGTTTCCGGTGAAGAGCCCAACAAGGTTACGTCACCCATTTCCATGTAGAACATGTAAGGCGAAGGATTGATCACCCGCAGGCCGCGATAGATGTCAAAAGCGGGAATCGTGGTTTCCGTCTCCAGCCGTTGCGAAAGAACGACCTGAAAAATGTCACCCCGTTCAATGTGCTTTTTGGCTTTTGTAACCATCTGCTCAAAAGCGAGGCGATCCATGTTGCCGGTGTAATGCAAGTTACTCTTTTTCACCCCATGGTCGGTACTGGCTGGAGGTTGCCCGCGCACTTTTTCGACCAGATTGGCCAATTCCGCGGTGGCGGCACGATGGTCATTTTCCACGTCCCCGGACGGCCGCACAAAAAAGATAAGGGTGATCTTGTGGAGCAGATTATCGAACACGATAATCTTTTGGGGAATGAACAGATGAATATCAGGGAGAGACGTATCGTCTGTGCTGATCTGCGGCAGCTTCTCGATATAGCGAATGGCATCGTAGCCCAACAAGCCGAACAAACCACCATTGATGAAGGGAATGCCGTTGAT
>DYKH01000042.1:14721-40018 GCA_020722685.1 Caldithrix sp.
GAGACCGGTGTGTCGAGGTCACCCAAGATTTCCGTGCTGACGGGCACCAAGGGAACCGAGTGGTACATTTCGGAAAATCGTTCGATAGATGTGGTTGACACTTTCTTCTCCAGTTTGACAAAATAAAAAGGCGCTGTGAAAATATGTTCTTCACAGCGCCTTCGGATAAAAACAAAAACGCCGTGAATGCGGTGCATCCACGGCGTTGGACATTCTATCTTTTCAAATACATTGCCTAAAAATCAGTGGTGCACCTCGCTATGCCAGATGCGCCACAACCAAGAGAATCTATTTTTGCCGTTTTCTATCATTTCAATTCGATTATTTGCGTTTTTTTTTCTGCTGAAGTTTAGCGATTTTAACAGTGAATGTCAATAGAAAATTTCCCTATTTTGGCTTAGGGTGAAAAAAACGCTTCTGCACTCGATCATATGTGCTCTTCGTGCCATTGGTTGGGTATTAAAAAATTCGCTCCGTTAGCAAGATATTTCGGGTTGCAATAGCTAATTTGGGCGAGGTGTCAGGCGAACAAGAATTAGCTAAGAGACATTGCTAACGGAGCGGGTAGAAATTGGGTTATTTATCGGATCACGAACAGCCGCTGGTGCCTCCGCAGTTCACGCATTTGAAACAGGAGCCGTTGGGCACCATGATGCTGCCGCACTCAGAGCAGGGAGGCGCGTAGATACCGAGATCGGGCGCGATCTTTTCCCGATTTTGCGCCTGTAACTGGCGCTCCAATTTGGCCTTTTCGAATTCGGTCAATTCGTTGGTTCCATCCACTTCTTGCTGCCGCTCGTCGGCCTTGAGGTATTTGAGCGCCAGCCAGCGGAAGATATAATCGCTGATGGACTTGGCGATGGGTATGTTGGGATTATTGGTAAAGCCATACGGCTCGAACCGAGTGTGGCTGAATTTGTTGACCAACACTTTGAGTGGTACACCATATTGCAGGCCAATAGAAACCGCCGTAGCAAAAGAGTCCATCAAACCCGAAACCACAGAGCCTTCTTTAGCCATGACCACAAACAGCTCGCCGGGGGTGCCGTCTTCGTATTCGCCCACGGTGATGTAGCCTTCGTGTCCAGCGATGGAGAATTTGTGCGTCCATGAGCGGCGCTCGTCCGGCAGTCGTCTTCGCTGTCCCGGGGAGCGTTCTTTTTCTTCTTTGGCTTCGACACTCGTGTTAAGCGGCTGACTCCTCTTGGAGCCATCGCGGTAGATGGCTATGGACTTGAGGCCGAGCTTCCATGCTTCCAGATAAACGCCGGCGATATCTTCCGGGGTCGACTCTTTCGGCATGTTGACGGTTTTGGAGATGGCGCCGGAAAGGAAGGGCTGTACCGCGGCCATCATGCGCACGTGTCCCATATAGTCGATGAACCGATTACCGTCGTGCGGCTTGAAGGCGCAATCGAAAACGGCTAAATGCTCGCTTAGCAGATACGGAGCGCCTTCGATAGTGTCATGTTCTTCGATGTATTCTAAGATGTCCTGAACCTGTTCTTCGCTGTAGCCTAAGCGCTTCAAGGCTGGCCCAACAGTGTTGTTAACCAGCTTGATCTGACCACCACCTACCAGTTTTTTGTATTTGACCAGAGCAATGTCCGGCTCGATGCCGGTGGTATCGCAGTCCATCATAAAGCCGATGGTGCCGGTGGGGGCGATCACTGTGACTTGAGAATTCCTAAAGCCGTAACGCTCTCCCATTTCCAAGGTGTCGGTCCAGACTTCCTGAGCGGCGGCATAAATTGCCTCTGGCACCAGGTCTCTGTCAATTCCATCCAGTGCCGCCGCATGCTTTGCCATTACCCGCAGCATCGGCTCACGATTTTTCTCAAATTCGGCAAACGCTCCGACTGAGCTTGCCAGGATTGCTGAGGACAGATAAGCCTGCCCGGTCATCAAGGCAGTGAGGGTCGCGGCCAGCGCTCGACCTTTGGGGCTGTCATAGGGAACGCCGTAATACATCAAAAGCGCGCCCAAATTGGCATAGCCCAGGCCTATGGGCCGGAAGAGTGAACTGTTGATGCTGATCTGGTCGTTGGGATAGCTGGAATTGTCAACGATGATCTCTTGCGCAATGATCAAAAGATGGATGGCGCGACGGTAGGCTTCGATGTCGAAATCACCACTGCTTTTGAGGAATTTCATCAGATTGAGGGAGGCCAGATTACAGGCCGAGTTGTCGACAAACATGTATTCGCTGCAGGGATTGGAAGCGTTGATCGGCGCGGAATTCGGGCAAGTGTGCCAGCTATTGATGGTAGAGTGGAATTGAATGCCGGGATCGCCGCAAACATGGGCCGCGTCACAAATGGCTTTCATCAGGTTGCGAGCCTTAAAGCTGCCGATAATCTTGCGGTCGGTGACGGCTCGGGTAAACCACTCGCCGTCGTCCTCCACGGCGCGCATAAAATCGTCCGTCACGCGAACGCTGTTGTTGGAGTTCTGAAAGAACACCGAGCTATAAGCCTCGCCGCCGAAGGAGCCATCGTAGCCCATTTCGATAAGCGCCCAGGCTTTCTTTTCCTCGTCCGCTTTGCAATTGATGAATTCCAGCACGTCGGGGTGGTCGATGTTGAGAATGACCATTTTCGCAGCGCGCCGCGTCTTGCCGCCGGACTTGATGACTCCGGCAAAGGCATCATAGCCGCGCATGAAAGAAACCGGCCCGGAAGCGAAGCCGCCGGTGGACAGTCTTTCTTTTGATGAGCGCAAGGGGGAGAGATTGGTTCCTGTCCCTGATCCCCACTTGAACAGCAATCCTTCGGTCTTGGCCAAATCCAGAATGGATTCCATGGTATCGCTCACCGAATTGATGAAACAGGCGGAACACTGGGGATGTTCTTCTACCCCCATGTTGAACCAAACCGGGCTATTGAAAGAAGCCTTTTGGTTTACCAACAGATGGGTCAGTTCCGCCTCGAAAGTGGCGGCGTCTTCCTCGCTTTCAAAGTAGCCATCCTTTCTTCCCCAATTGGCAAGGGTTTTCGTCACACGATCGATCAATTGCTTAACGCTGGTCTCTTGGGTAGCCGACTTTTTATGACTGTGAAAGTATTTCGAGGCAACGATATTAATGGCGGTCTGCGACCATGACTTCGGTACCTCAATATTTTGCCGTTCGAATATTACTTCCCCTTTGTCGTTGGTAATGGATGCGCTGCGAAGCTCCCATTCAATCTCGTCATATGGATGTCTGTCAACCGTGGTAAAGAACCTTGGAATTTTGAGTTTCTCTATATGAGAAGAAACAATTTCAGGTTCATCCGTGGCAAGCGTCGCCAAATCATGTTGCTTGGCGCCGGTCCCCTCTTGCACCTCGAACTGAAATTGATCCGAATGATTAATGGCCTTCATGCTACTACCTCATGTGTTAAGTTCTAAGAAGGTGCTGAAATGAATTGAGTCGACTATCTGATCCTCCTAAAAAGTTAATTCATTATCCCGAATGAATTCAAATACTCGATAATTACCGGCAATGTCTATAGGATGAAGTGCGTTGAGGCTTGTAGTCGTTCAGCAGTGCTGGTCGCATTAGTGGGACCCCGTCTTACTTGATGGCATACAGCTCGAACGTGGGCCAATATAAAAAATCATCTTTCAATTGTCAAGGAAAAACTCAATATTTTGTATAAAGTTTTTTGGCGATGTCAATATATAGTAAGTTTGTACGGTAGACTCGTTAATTCTATAGACTTGTTCGCAGTCGCCCAAGGGGAAAATTATCTTGACTTGCTTTTGATTTCTTGTTAAATTGCCCCGTCGTGAAAAGGCAACACGATGTCAGGCACCTGCATAGCAACCGCACAGGGTTCTTTAGATGGATTTTGCGTCAGTGCCGATTCGTTCAAGACATTGTCCGAATGTATGGGAAGCCCTGAAAGAAGTCTTTTGGGGCTATTTTGCGTTAAAGCCCTTTCGTTTGGGCGCGAGCATTTGTCTGGCAAAAAAATGTGTTGTCCATGCGGAACGACACAGTGATCATCGCCGGTAATAATTTCTCACTGTCAAAGCTAAGCTAAATCGTCAACGGAGGTGCGGAACGACCGAGCCTTGGATCGGTGTGATCCAAAAGGTTGCAGTTTGACGGAAAACTCATAGAAGGTGGTGCTGCATTGTCTAAGAAGGCGACTGCAAGTTTTACGGAAGACGACCTAATTTTTATGAAACGAGCTTTGGCTCTTGCTGAGCGTGGTCGAGGATATGTCAGTCCAAACCCGCTGGTGGGAGCCGTCGTCGTCAAGGGCGATGAGATAGTAGGAGAAGGGTATCATCAAAAATTTGGTGAGGCCCATGCGGAAGTAAACGCTTTGGCAAAGGCAGGAGATGCGGCCTCGGGAGCGACCCTTTACGTAACGCTGGAACCCTGCGCCCATCAAGGTAAGACCGGACCTTGTACGGAAAAAATTTTTGCTGCTGGCATTTCCCGTGTGGTGGTCGGCATGCGCGATCCCAATCCATTGGTGAACGGCAAAGGAATCACTTTTCTCCGGTCCAAGGGCATTACCGTGACCGAGGGCTTACTAGAACCGAACTGCCGTGAGCTGAACGCTGGTTATCTGAAATTCATAACCGCCAAGCGACCGCTCATAACGCTGAAGATCGCGCAAACCTTGGACGGCCGTATTGCCACCAGCACCGGGCATTCCAAATGGATCACTTCATCCGATTCCCGCGTCATGGCGCATCGTATTCGCTCGCAGAACGATGCTCTCTTGGTCGGCATCGGGACGGTGCTTACTGACGATCCAGAGTTGACGGTGCGGCTCATTCGCGGCGTCTCGCCGAAACGCATCATATTAGATAGCCAATTGCGGATTCCTTTGGATGCGCACGCGTTGGCCGATCAGACTCCCTCTCGCACCATCGTGATGACCACTGAGGAAGCTTCCAAGGAAAAGATTGCCCGCATCGAGGAAAAAGGCGCGAAGGTGATCGTCATGGAAGCGGATGAGCGAGGCTGGGTAGCGCAAAAGGTGCTTTGGAACAAGCTGGCGGAAATGGGGATCACCTCGGTGCTGGTGGAAGGCGGCAGCACCGTTCATACGGAATGTATCAAGGCCGGCTATGCCGATCGGATCATTCTCTTCCTTGCTCCCAAACTGCTCGGCAGCGGCATCGATGCTTTGGGAGATTTGGGAATTCGCAATATTAATGCGGCGCGTGAAATCAAGAACCTCAAGATCAAGCGTCTCAATGGCGATCTAATGATCTCCGGGACCCTGGAACAAGCTGACTGATCTAAGCGGACCTATGTTTACCGGGCTTGTGGAAGAAATTGGGACGCTGCATTCAGTACAGCAAATTCGCTCCGGACGGCGGTTCGTCATCCGTGCTGCCATGGTTCTGAAAGAATTGCGCCCCAGTGACAGCATCTCGGTTGACGGTGTTTGTTTGACGGTCGTGGATCGAAGCGCCGGAGATTTTTCTGTCGAGGCGGTGGAAGAGACGCTTCATCGTTCCACCCTTGTAACAGCCGAAATTGGACAACAGGTAAACCTTGAGCGGGCGCTGAGAGCGGACGGCCGATTAGGCGGCCATTTTGTGCAAGGGCATGTCGATGGCATCGGAGAGATCCTTTCCATTCGCCATCAAGATTTGGGCATCTGGCTGCAAATCAAGGCGGCCCGTTCCGTGACGGAGTTTTTGGTGGAAAAAGGTTCCATCGCAGTGGATGGAGTTAGCCTGACCATCGCTGAACTGCGGGATGAGCTCGTTAGCGTCGCGGTTATTCCCTATACCTTACAACACACGACGATGGGAAAGAAAAAACCAGGCGATCGGGTGAACATCGAGGTGGACATTCTTGGCAAATATGTCCGAAGCTTTTTGCAATCCCAGCGGAGCTCGAGCTCGCTTTCTATAGACCAATTGAAGCAATGGGGTTTCTAACTACCTAACGAGTGCAAGTGCAGCCGGTAAAGAGTTGAGAGCAGAATTCAAATTTGACACAATTGATAGCGCCATAGAGAGTCTTCGGCAAGGCAAGTTCGTCATCGTTGTCGATGACGAAGACCGGGAAAACGAAGGCGATTTCATCATGCTGGCCGAAAAGGTCACACCGGACAAGATAAATTTTATGGCCAAGCATGGCCGGGGTCTGATCTGCGTGCCGATGACCTCCGAGCGCCTTGAGCAGTTGGAAATCATTCCCATGGTGGCGCGCAATACCGCCATTTTGGGAACGGCCTTCACGGTTTCGGTGGACTATCGCCATGGGGTTACGACCGGTATTTCCGCAGCGGATCGCGCTCGAACGGTGCTCGGACTGATCGATGCCAATACCAAACCCTCCGATTTCGCGCGACCCGGCCATATTTTCCCGATTGCTGCGGCGCCCGGCGGCGTGCTACAACGGGCCGGCCACACAGAAGCGGTTGTGGATTTGGCGCGCATGGCCGGCAGCATTCCCGCGGGAGTGCTGTGCGAGATCATGGATGAAGACGGCACCATGGCGAGGGTGCCTACTCTACAAAAAATCGCCCGTACCTTCGATCTGCGCATGATCACTGTTCGCGATTTGATCGAGTATCGCAGCCGCAAGGAAAATTTGGTGAGCGAGGTTGCCAAGGCCAATTTTCCCACCGCCTATGGCAATTTTGATTTGTATGTTTTCAAAAGCAAGGTCGATGCACACCACCACCTAGCAATTGTCAAGGGCAATGTGAATACCGAAAAGCCGGTACTTGTGCGAGTTCATTCGCAGTGTCTGACAGGCGATGTGTTTGGTTCCCTGCGCTGTGATTGCGGCGAACAATTGCATCGAGCGCTTCGAGCGGTGGAACGAGAGGGACAAGGCGTAGTGTTGTACATGCGCCAGGAGGGACGGGGTATTGGCCTGGCAAATAAGATCATGGCTTACGCACTGCAAGACAATGGCAAAGACACGGTGGAAGCCAACGAAGCGTTGGGCTACAAAGCCGATCTGCGCGACTATGGCATCGGCGCGCAGATACTGCATCATTTGGGGGTGCGCAACATTCGTTTGCTGACCAATAATCCGAAAAAAATAGTCGGACTGGAGGGGTATGGTCTGAAAGTAGTTGAGCGAATTCCCATAGAGATCGAGCCTAACGCAGTGAATGCCGGCTATCTGGAGACCAAGCGCGACAAGATGGGGCACTTGATCATGCTGGGGAATTCAAAGAAAAAAGAGGTCGGTTTGAACTAACAAAAGTCCGTTTCGGCGAGCGGAAGCGGGGAGAAAGCCACCACAGCTCCGATTGATGCGCATGGTAGAGTCATGCAGGCGAGGTTTTATTGACCCATTTGGAAAGCGAAAAAAATGGCAACAGTCTATGAAGGCCAATTGACCGCAGCGGGAAAGCGGTTTGCGATTGTGGTGAGTCGCTTCAACGAGCTAATCTGCAAAAAGCTTTTGGAAGGCGCCTTAGATTGCCTTTCCCGTCACGGCGCGAACCTCGACGATGTGGACATTGTTTGGGTGCCGGGATCGTTCGAGATACCGGTTGCGGCGAAGCGATTAGCTGCCAGCCAAAAATACGACGCCGTGATTTGCGTTGGCGCAGTCATTCGTGGCGCCACTCCCCACTTTGAATACATCGCCTCTGAGGTCACCAAGGGGATCGCCCAAGTAAGTCTCGAATTCGGCCTTCCGGTTGCCTACGGGGTGATTACGCCCGAAACTTTGGAGCAAGCACTGGAGCGGGCCGGCACAAAAGCCGGGAACAAGGGCTGGGATGCCGCGCTCAGCGCCATTGAAATGGCGGACTTGTTCAGCAAAATATAGGAATATTCCTGTTTTGTCCGACCGTTAAAGCTAACGCCGCTCCGAAAACAACTTGAGCAGCAGGACCATGCACTCAGATCAAACTTCAAAATCAGATATTGACCATGACAAAAAAACCGCACCGCCAGACTCGTCTTTTGCTGTTCTCGCTACTTGTCGTTCCTCACATTCTGTATGCCGACGTCGGTGATTGGAAGACTTTTACCAGCTCCAAAGACATTCGGCAGATGGTAGCAGACGACTCGCTGATTTGGTGCGCCACCGAAGGCGGGGTACTCGTTTACAACTACACTCATACTACCTTTCGCAAATATACCAACACCGAGGGACTTTCTTCCATTGATGTGGTGGCCATTGAGCGCGATCATCGAGGATCCATTTGGGTGGGATTGGCAGATGGGCGGCTCAACATCATGGATGCCGTTTCAGGAAAATGGTCGATGAAAAACGATTATCGTGGCCTGACCATCAACGATCTCTGCGCTTACGGCGATTCAGTTTTTGTCGCCCTCAATATCGGGGTGAGTTTGTACGACGCCAAGCGCCAGGAGGTGAAGGAGACGTATAAAATCGGCGAGTCGCGACAAGTGTTCATCAATGGCCGGGATATTTGGGTGGCTCAGAAAGACGGAGTGCGGCAAGCCAGTTTGGACTTTCCCAACCTCATGGCTCCCAGTGCCTGGAGCCGGTACACCAAGTCCGCCAACGGCCTGCCCAACGATGATGCCCTGGCGTTGTCCCGGTTTGATTCTCGCATCGTGGTCGGCACCAAGTCTGGGCTGTCCTTCTTTGACGGCAACGCTTGGTCCACCCCCGAGCTGACGGATCGGGAAATTAGGAATTTTGCCGTTTGGCAGGGAAGCTTGGTCGTGGCCAGTAGCTTTGGCGTATTTCGACGTGAGTCGTCGGGTACTTGGACGCCCATCGGCTCCCTGATAGAGAACGCTTACAACTTGGTCGCTCCTTCCGAGGGTGGAATCTGGATCGGCCTCCGCGGCAATGCATTGGCACGACTCAATGAAGGCGATTCGACCTGGGAATTTCGCGCGCCGAACGATCCTGTCGGCAATCGAGTGAGCGCGCTTGCTTTCGATCACCATGGCGTTCTTTGGGCCGGGTTCAGCGCAGGGGGACTGTCACGGTTTGATGGCCGGACTTGGACCAACTTTTCCAAAGCCGACGGCATGGATTTGGCGGATGGAATCCGCTGCATTGCAGTAGATAATCGAAATCGCATTTGGGTCGGCACCTGGGGCGGCGGCATCAACGTCCTTGAACAAAACGACGATAGCGTAAGAATCAGCCTGATCAATTCTTCGGACGGCCGCCTGGCGGGCGTAGAAGCCGGAGCCAGCTACGTGGTCGTGACAGGTCTCCACCTCGACTCCGAAGGCAATATGTGGATTTTGAATCGAGAAGCTGCCAACAAACGAGTGTTAGCCGTGAGCAGCCCGGAGAATGAATGGCAATATTTTTCTACTTTGGAAGGCATACCAACAGACCTGGTCACAGCCTTAGAGATTGACTTGAGCGGACGGAAATGGATCGGCACGGACAATTCGGGCTTGTCCGTTCTGGATGACAATAACACGCCGTTCGACAAAAGCGACGACGATTTCAGCGGAAGGCTTAACACGAATGATGGATTGGAGAGCAACAACGTGCGCGCCATAGCTGCCGATATGGATGGCTTGGTTTGGATCGGCACTCCGGAAGGACTCGACTACTGGTATGAGGGAGAGGTCAAGCCGCGCTACGAAGTCATCAACGACGACATCAACTGCATCATGGTGGACGTGCGCAACAACAAGTGGATCGGTACCAGCGGAGGATTGAGCAAGCTGGACGCGGACGGCTTTACCTGGGAGCACTACTCAACTTCCAACAGCCCGCTGATTTCCGACAATGTCACCAGCTTTGCCTTTAATGAGAATACCGGCGAAGTCTATATCGGCACCACCAATGGCATTTCCCGCCTGGAAACAGCGTATACCAGGCCGGCGCAAAATCTGAACTTTGTCGCGGGTCATCCCAATCCGTTCGTCCTGAGCCAAACTGGCGCCAGATTCGTCATCGAGAATTTGGCGGAAAAAGCGACCGTCCGCTTTTACACGCCGGAGGGCTTTTTGGTGCGCCATATTTCCAGCAATGAGATATTGGGCTCGCGGGCCACTTGGAATGGCGCCAATGACCGTGGCGATCTGGTTGCCAGTGGGATTTATATCTATGTTGTCACCACTGAGGATGGTCTGTCACGCACCGGGAAGGTTGCTGTCATCAATCCGTAGCCGGCAATCTGCCGCGATGAGGGCTGTCGACCGACCGTTGACGCTCATAGCCGCCAATGCAGTGTTGCACTGCAAAAACTTGCACCACGATGCAGATTCTTGAGTCGAAAATGATGAGAGTCAGAATCATTTTGACTTTGGGTGTAGCATGGTCGGGTTCGAAAAGAGCGGACATTCGCGTTTTGGGCGGTTGAAAAATCTTTGGAGGCATGATAGTTTTTTTGAGTAATACTACAGTGCTGCAGTTCCCGGTCTTTTCCCTTACGCTTGACTATGCTGAAAAGCTTATATGCAAAAAACTACGCCCTCATCGATGAGATAAGGGTCGAGTTCAATGCCGGACTCAATATTATCACCGGTGAAACGGGAGCGGGCAAGTCCATCTTGCTCGGGGCCTTGGCTGCTATCTTGGGGGAGCGGCTCTCAAAAGATATCATCCGTAGCGGCGCGGACAAGGTTGTCATCGAAGGGGAGTTCGATATCTCCTTATCTCAGGATCATGCCGATTTCTTGCGCCAGCATGATCTTGAAAGCAAAAATGGTGAAATCATCGCCAGGCGGGAGATCAATGCTTCCGGCAAGAGCCGGTGTTTTATCAACGACACTCCGGTCTCTCTCGAAGTACTAAAAAGTCTGGGTGATTTGTTAGTGGACTTGCACGGCCAGCATGAGCACCAATTGCTGCTGCAGGTACCGCGACATATTCGCTATCTCGACGATTTTGCCCACCTGGCCGAACAGCGAGCTCGGCTCAAGGAGAACTATGATCGCCTGGTAAGCTTATCCAAACAGCTTCAAG
Organism: Caldithrix sp.; assembly: GCA_020722685.1. The sequence goes on from DYKH01000042.1 coordinate 25,565, forward strand.
ACCTTTTCAATCGTGAAGACGAGTTAAGAAAATCGAAAGATTTCCTCCAGTTTCAATTGAGTGAAATCACAGTTGCGGATCCGCAGCCCGATGAAGATGAGATATTGAAAGAAGAAGAGGGAATTCTCCGCAATGCAGAGTTCTTAGCCGAACGAACCGGCGCGCTGTTCCAGCAATTGTATGAAGGGGAAGGCTCGGTCTCTGAGGTTTTGGGCAAGGCGCTCAATGATCTCGCCAATTTGGGGCAGATAGACAAACGCTTCCTCGGCCTGCAATCCGAGTGCGAAAATGCCAAGATTGCCGTCGATGAGATAGCCGTTGCTTTGCAGAACTATTGCAGCGCCATTGACTTTGACACCCATCGACTCGAAAACATTCGCCAGCGTTTGGCGCTCTTGTCCGCGCTGAAGAAAAAGTACGGTGGCACGATTGCTGCTGTGCTGGAACACAAAACAAAAATCGCACAAGAACTGGGATTAATAGAGAATCTCCAGAGCGAGATAGACCGGCTAACTGCTCAAATCGAGAATGAGCGTACCACGCTGAGACAATTAAGCTTGGATGTGTCGAGAATCCGCGCATCGGCGGCTCGAGAACTCTGCGAAAAAGTCGTTGACGAGATTGCAAGCTTGGGAATGCCAAATGCGAATTTCAAAGTCTTGCAGGAATACAAAAACGCAACCCAGCAAAGCCAGTTCGTGGTCGTCGAGGGAAAGCCGGTGCAAGTTTCCCCCGACGGCATCGATCAGATCGAGTTTCTCATTTCGGCAAATTCCGGGGAAGCTCCCAAGCCGTTAGCCAAGATCGCTTCCGGCGGGGAAATCTCTCGCATCATGCTGGCGCTGAAATCCCTCTTGGCTGAAGCCGACAAGGTGCCGGTGCTGATTTTTGATGAGATCGACCTGGGCATCTCCGGCAGGATTGCTCAGGCGGTGGGCAAGAGTTTGCGCAAGCTGGCGCAAGCGCATCAAGTGATTTGCATTACCCACTTGCCGCAAATCGCCAGCATGGCCGACCACCATTATCTGGTGGAAAAAGTAGCCGGTGCCGGGGAAACGTTTACGACGATCCGCAAGTTGGAGGAGCCGGAAAGAACTGAACAGATCGCCCGGCTGTTTGGCGGCGAAACTGTTACGCAAGCGCATTTGCTGAGTGCTGCCGAGCTGATCAAAGAAGCTGAAGGTGTGGCGCTGGTGAGCGGCTAACAGGCGCTGGTCCTCGCAAATAGCCTCGGTTGTTCTGTGTCGATCGCATTGAGATGGGAGTTTTCTATTCATCACAAGTGATCAAAAGGTGTGGTGCGAAATTTCTTTAACGTGTGAGGGTTGGTAAAATGAGCGATCACAAAAAATCAATCTTGTCGCTGCTTGCGGCTTTGGCGGTCGTTTTGGTCGGACTGTTCTTGGTCTGTGCTCAACAACGCGGGACACTTAACCAGGGGGATAACATCGCTTCTGAAGACGAACAATTCAAACAAGAATTGCTGCAAATGCTGGATCTGACGGACGCATCCGACGATTCGACTTTGGCCGCGGAGCTGTTTCAGGCGCAAGAAGCTGAGGCCGATTCGAGTGAAGACGCTCTCTTTGCGGAACAAAGCACTGCCAAGCAGGAGCAGAAGCAAGAACAGGGGCAGGAGCAAGGAAAAGAAAGTGGGGATGACGTGTTGGCTTTATTGGTTCCGAGCGAGCAAGCGGCACAGGAACCCGTTGAAGCAACACCCACCACTACCGCCGAAAACATGGGCGTGACCGAGGATATGTTTTCTAAGATTAACAGCGACCTCGAACGCCTGGAAAGACTCTTGGAGCAACGCAGCGCTGCCGTCGATAGCCTGAAAAATATTATCGAGGCGCGCAACAGTCGCTTGCAAGAGTTAGAAGCCAGAATGGCGAAACGGCCGGCATCGACCTCGCAGAAGAACGAGGTTGCCAAAGCTCGATCTGCGTCGACGGCAAACAGACCGGTCCCCCCGAGCAGCAGGTCAGGATTCGCAGCCGCCTATCAAAATGCCCGGTCTCTATTTGAGCGAGCCGACTACAGAAATGCGATTGAGGCTTTCAAGGGCGTCTTGAATGCTTTTCCTGAGGACAAGGAAGCGGACAATTGCCAATACTGGATCGGCGAATGCTATTACGGCCTGAGAGAGTATCAACAAGCGATCATCGAGTTTCAAAAGGTGTTTGCCTACAAGCAGACCGACAAACATGACGATGCTCAGCTTATGATCGGATTGTCCTACACCAAGAACGGGCAAAAAGAAAAGGCGCATACTGAATTCGAGACGTTCCTGAACAACTACGCCGGCAGTGAATACGCCCGGGTAGCGGAGCGCTATTATAAGAATATTTGATCGTGACGTCCTTCGTTCACTTACACAATCACTCTCACTACAGCTTACTCGATGGCGCTTGCCGCATTGATGACCTGGTCTCTTCGGCCGTCGAATTCGGCATGCCGGCCTTGGCGCTCACCGACCACGGAAATTTGTTCGGTGCCATCGAGTTCTATAAAAAATGCGTCAAGGCCAAAATAAAGCCGATCATTGGATCGGAAATCTACATTGCTCCGCGCAGCCGTTTCGATAAGCAAGTGGAAGAAGGGGTATCCGGCACTTCCTTCCACTTGGTGCTACTCTGCAAAAACGAGATCGGCTATCGCAATCTTTTGAAGCTGGTCTCCGCCGGCTTCTTAGAAGGCTTTTACTACAAGCCACGCGTAGACCGCGACCTGCTCAAGCAGCATTCTCAGGGTTTGGTCGCCTTGAGCGCTTGTATGAAGGGCGAGGTTTCCTACAAGACTTTGCGCGAGGGGAAAGAGCGGGGGAGAGCCGTCGCCGAGGAATATCGCTCCATCTTTGGCGATGACTTTTATCTTGAAGTCCAGCGCCACAACATTGCGGAAGAAGACCGGGTTCGCCCTCTCCTTCTGGAGCTTGGCCACGAGCTGGGGATCAAGGTCGTAGCCACAAACGACATCCATTACCTCAAAAGAGAACATTCCCAGGCCCACGACGTCCTTCTTTGTCTGCAAACCAGCAAGGATTATGACGATCCGACTCGACTGCGCTACAGCACGGATCAGCTCTATTTCAAAAGCGCTGAGGAGATGGCCAAGCTCTTCGGGGACACTCCGGAAGTCTTGGAAAACACTTTAGAGATTGCCGAAAAGTGTAACCTGCTATTTGATTTTAAAACCATCCACCTTCCTTACTTTAAAATTCCGCCTTCGGACACCATCAAGACTCTTGATCAGTATCTGGAAAACTTGTCTCTCAAAGGACTGCGAGAACGATATAAAGAGATCACACCCGAGTTGGAGAAACGCTTGCACTATGAGCTGGACGTGATCAAGCAAATGGGATATGCTGGATACTTTCTGATCACCTACGATTTCATTCGCTATGCGCGCAGCCAGAACATACCCGTCGGCCCGGGGCGCGGCTCGGCCGCCGGCAGCTTGGTAGCTTATTGCCTGTACATTACCAACCTCGATCCACTCAAGTATAACCTCCTTTTTGAGCGCTTTCTCAATCCCGAACGTGTCAGCATGCCGGACATCGACATCGACTTTTGCTATGAGCGTCGCGAAGAGGTCATCGAGTACGTCAAGAAAAAGTACGGCTATAACAACGTCTGCCAGATCATAACCTTTGGAACGATGGCTGCTCGCGCCGTTATTCGCGACGTTGGCCGGGTGCTCAAGATGAGCTACGGCGAGGTGGATCGCATTGCCAAGATGGTGCCCGCCCAGTTGAACATCAAGTTGGATGATGCGCTGGAAAAAGTGCCGGAACTACGCGAAGTGGCGACCAAGGACGAGCAGCACCGCCGTCTCATCGAGTACTCCAGAGTGCTGGAAGGTTTGGCCCGCCATGCATCCACACACGCCGCCGGAGTGGTTATCACTCCGGAGGAGCTCACCCATTACGTGCCTCTGTACAAGACCAAGGACGGCGACGTAACCACGCAGTTCGACATGAAGTCTTTGGAAAGCGTCGGCTTGCTAAAGATGGATTTTCTCGGCCTGCGCACGTTAACCGTGATCCAAAAGACCGTGGATGCGTTGCGGGCAAAGGGGATCGACATTGACATCGACAAGATTCCACTCGATGACGCAAAAGTCTATAAGCTGTTTGCTAACGGCGAAACCATCGGTTTATTCCAGTTCGAAAGCTCCGGTATGCGGGAATACTTGAAAAAATTGCAGCCGGAATGTATGGAAGACTTGATCGCCATGAATGCCTTGTATCGTCCTGGCCCGATGGACATGATCGAGGATTTCATCAACTCCAAAAAGGGCAAAACGGCTATCAAGTATTTGCATCCCTTGTTGGAGCCAATCCTGAAAGAAACCTATGGTGTAGCGGTTTACCAAGAACAGGTCATGCAGATCGCCAGCGAGCTGGGCGGTTTCACTATGGGCGGCGGCGATCTGCTGCGCCGGGCCATGGGCAAGAAGGACAAAGAAGCCATGCTGGCGCAGCGGGCCAAGTTCATAGAAGGCGCCAAGGCAAAGGGCATCAGCCAAAGCGTTGCCGGTGAGATTTTTGACATGATGGAAAAATTCGCCGGCTATGGCTTCAACAAATCGCATTCGGCTTGCTACTCCTTGGTAGCCTACCAGACCGCCTACTTGAAGGCCTATCACCCGGCGGAATTCATGGCGGCGACCATCAGCAGCGAAATGAGCAACTCCAATCGCGTCACGGTTCTGATGGAAGAATGCCGTCGCTTAGGTTTAGAAGTTCTGCCCCCGGATGTTAATGAGAGCTTTGCCGACTTTGTAGTGACGGATAAGGGAATTCGTTTTGGCCTAGGCGCCATCAAAAACGTCGGGCTGGGCGCAATCGAAGCCATCGTGACCGCGCGAAAAAAATTCGGCCGCTTTAAAACCATTTTCGATCTGGCCGGCAACGTGGATATCCATGCGATCAATAAGAAAGTTTTTGAGAGCTTGATCGAAGCCGGAGCGATGGACAGTCTGGAGGGCACACGGGCGCAGCTCTTCGCCGCGGTCGAAACCGCCCTCGAGTTTGCTCAGCGTTCTCAGGAGCAGCACGCTCACGGTCAAACCTCTATATTCGATTTGGATTCCGAGAAAACCACCTTTGCGTCGCCGCCTCTGCCGCAAGTCAAACCATGGTCGAAAACGACGATTCTCAATCGTGAAAAAGCGATTTTGGGCTTTTACCTTTCCGGCCACCCGTTGGATCGATTTCGGGAGGAGGTGCGCACTTTTTCCACCATTTCCCTGGAGGATGCGGAAGGACTTCGGGATGGGACTCCCGTCAGGGTCTGTGGTGTCATCACCGAATTCAAATTGCACTTCGATCGTCAGAAGCGATCCATGGCCTTTTTCAAAATCGAGGATTTTACCGGCAGCTTGGAAGGACTTGCTTTCGCCGATACCTATGAGAAATATCGCCAGAACCTACAAGCGGATTCTATGGTGATGGTGATTGGCAAAATCAACACCCGTGAATCCGAGGCCGGCAAGCTGATCGCGGAAGAGGTCATACCACTGGAGGCAACACGCGAGCGATTCACCAAAAGTTTGTGCATGTCCTTGGACGCAAGTCGCGCCACCCCGACATTGGTGCAAGAGTTAAAAAGCCTTTTGACTAATTATGGCGGAGACGTGCCGGTTTATGTCAGCATAAAAACAGCAGAAAACGGCAACTATGTCATCCGCTCCAAGACACTCAAGGTGCAGCCAAGCTTACAGTTGATCGACACATTGCGTGAAAAGGTCGGGCGGGAAAATGTGTGGGTAGGGGCGTGAACAAGCAAATGACACATCAATGAACTTGCTGTAGTATTGCCAATGTCCGCTGTTGGGACCTGAAACTTGTGGCTTGTGACTTGCGACCTGGCGCTTCACCGCGCTGTGTCTTGACGTTCTATTTCGGAGGAGAGATGGAGAAGATGATCGAGCGAGCAAAGAGCATTCTGCTGTCGCCAAAGCAGACTTGGGAGATCATCAAGACGGAAGAGAAGACTACCGTTGCGATCATTCGAGATTATCTTCTTTACTTGGCCATGGTGCTGGTCGTTTGTTCCTTCATTGGCAGGGTAATCGTGGGTAGACCATTTTACGGCCGGATGCCGCTCATGGGCGGCCTGATCTGGGTCGTTTTGTCTTACGTTCTCTTCTTCATCAGCGTCTACCTCTCGGCCTTCATTATCAGTCTCCTTGCGCCAAACTTCGGGGCGGTCAAGAATGACCTCGCCGCTTTCAAGTTAGTGGCTTACAGCAGTACCGCGCCCTTGCTCGCCGGAGTGTTTTATCTCATTCCGGCGTTCTCGGTGTTTTCCATCCTGGGCGTCTACGGCCTCTATCTTTTTTATCTCGGACTGCCGGTCTTGATGCAATGTCCCGAAGACAAAGCATTGCCCTACACTCGCCTCGATTCTGGTAATGGTTGTTGTTTTTGCAGTCGGCGCCGGTGTTTTGGGGCTGCTGATTTGCAGTCGATTGCCCTGAGCTCTGTTTCTCCCGACGCGACTTTTTGGAAGAAGTAGTCGTATTGCCGCCCTCGTGCCTGAAAAAGACAACGGCCAAGACCCGCGCGTCCATCAAAGGGGGGGAGGACATTTTGTCCTGCCTTTTAGACAACGAAGCATCCGGTACTTGCCGAGCTTCACCGTTCATTCACTCATTCTTAACGCACCAAAGGTGCATTTGAGGGTGGGACAAGATGCCATCTTGTCCTACAAAATCTTGCCAAAAGAACAATAATTTGATACGTAAATTATAGCACTCGAAGGGAAAGCCAATGAAAGCCTTAATAACCGCTGGTGGAAAGGGAACCCGACTTCGCCCGCTTACACACACCCAGAACAAACACCTTCTGCCAATTGCAAACAAGCCCATCTTGCACTATGCGCTGGAAAAAGTAGCCGAGGTAGGAATCACTGAGGTGGGGATCATCACCCATCAGGAAGGATCGGAGGTCAAGGCTGCGCTGGGTGATGGGGAAGCGTGGGGTTTGAAAATCACCTATATTCCTCAACAAGAACCGGCGGGATTGGCGCATGCAGTCAAGATATCGCAGGATTTCATCGGCAAGGACTCGTTCATTTTTTACCTCGGTGACAATATGGTGGTGGGGGGATTAGGCAAGTTCATCAAAGCGTTTGAAAAGGAGAAATCCAATTGCCATCTCACTCTGGCTTTGGTGAAGGATCCGGAGCGCTTTGGCGTCCCGGAAATCAAGGGCAAGCGGATTCTTTCCATCGAGGAGAAGCCGAGTGTGCCGAAAAGTGAGTTTGCCGTGGCCGGCATTTACATTTACGACACCACGATTTTCGAGGCTGTGAACAACATCGAGCCCAGCGCGCGCGGTGAGCTGGAGATTTCCGACGCCCATCAGTATCTCATCGAGCATGGCTTCCAGATCAGCTATTCGGAAATCACCGGCTGGTGGAAAGATACCGGCAAGCCGGAGGACATTCTGGAAGCGAACCGGCTAATCTTGGAGCACACCGCCAATCGGATCGAAGGATTGGTGGATCATCGTTCGTTGGTGACCGGGAACGTGGTGTTGGAAAAGGGGGCCAAAGTCATCAACAGCGTCGTTCGCGGCCCGGCGGTGATCGGTCGCCACACTATTATCGAGAATTCTTTTGTCGGTCCCTTCACCTCTATCGGCGATGAATGCACCATCCAAAACAGCGAGGTGGAGTTCAGCATCGTCCTCAACAAGTGCGAAATTCTGGACGTTGGCCTGCGCATCGAAGGCAGTCTCTTGGGCACCAGTTCGCGGGTGATCAAGGCCGATGGTCGGCCGAGGACGCACCGGTTCATGATTGGGGATCAAAGCTTGATTGAGGTAAGTTAAATTGGCCACATTTGAGAGTAAGCCTCGATTGTAACGGACTCTGGAGGCTATTGGGCATCCGTTTTCCTTTTTGGGATTCTCTTGGTGATTTGGCAATTTTCCGGGGAGATGGAGGTAGAGAATGCTGAACTCCGAGACAGCCGAGTATAACAAGATAAGCTCGGGCCATATGGGTCAAATAGTGGAATGGCCGGAGGTCGTAACAGAGGGAAAGACATTAGAGGAATGTCGCGATTCTCTCAGTGGTGCTTTGCATGAAATGATTTTGGCCTATCGACAACTCGAAAAGGAGGTACCCGTCGGCAGGGCGTTGCTGGAACAGATTCCAGTAGCGGTTTGAGATGTCGGTAAAACGTCGAGAATTTGTTCGATATTTTGAAGAGAATGGTACTGGCGGCAATTATTCACTTAACATGACTATTGGAAGCATTATGCGATTAAGGTCAATTTTTGTTTTTTCGTTTTTGATTGTTTCCTTTCTCCGGGGTCAAGATTGGCAGCAGCCGGCAACTCAATCCTTTCATGAGCGAGAAGCAGCATGGAAGAACAAGATCGCCAAAGCGATCGTTCAGGGCAAAGTAGGCCAAACGGAAGCGCAGAAGGACTTTGACGTCAAATACTACCAGCTCGATCTCCGCATCGACCCGTCAACACGGACTGTCTCCGGCACGGTGACCGTCCTCGGCGTGGCGCTCGCGGAGGGTCTGCAACTAATCGAGCTGGATTTGCACCATCGCATGGTTGTGGATTCGGTGATGGCGGACTCTGCGAGGCTTTCGTTCAATCATCAGGCGGATTTGCTGAGCGTGCAATGGCCAGCGCCGCTCCAGGCTCATCAAGCATTCTCCTTCAAGGTTTTCTATGGCGGCACGCCGCAAGAATCATATTTCGGCGCCTTTGTTTTTGACAGCTACGGCGGCCAGCCGATGATTTGGAGCCTGAGCGAGCCGTTCGGGGCCAGAAATTGGTGGCCGTGCAAAGACGCCCCGGCAGACAAGGCTGATTCCGTAGATATCGTCATTACCGTTCCATCGGACTTGACGGTCGCATCCAACGGCTTACTGCGCTCGGTCGTCGAGCAAAACGGATGGACAACCTTTTGGTGGCATGAAAGCTATCCTATTACCACTTACCTGGTATCCGTTGCCATTCACCCCTATTATCAGTTCACCACTTACTACGTCAATCCGCAGGGCGACTCCATGCCGGTGATGAACTATGTTTTCCCCGGCCAGCAAAAATATGCCGAAAACGAGGCGCCCAAGACGATCAGGATGCTGGAAATCCTTTCCGGGCTTTTTGGGCCCTATCCTTTTTTCCGGGAAAAATACGGCCACGCTCAGTTCACTTGGGGAGGCGGCATGGAACATCAAACCATCACCAGTCTGGTCTCCTTTGGCGAAGAGCTGGTGGTGCACGAACTGGCGCATCAGTGGTGGGGTGACATGGTGACTTGCGAAACCTTTCATCACATTTGGCTCAACGAGGGCTTTGCCACTTACACCGAGGCCTTGTACTATGAGCAACTGCTGGGGAAGGATCGATACCATCAACACATGAACAGCATGCAGTACTTTGGCAACGGCACCATCTACGTCTATGATCCTTTGAATGATGAGATTTTTCATGGAGGCTTAAGCTACAACAAGGGCGCCTGGGTCTTGCACATGCTTCGCCACGTAGTGGGCGACGAGGCCTTTTTCACCATCTTGAAAAGCTACTACCAGGATGCGAGGTTTCAATACAAAACGGCCACTACTGAAGGCTTCCGCGATTTGTGTGAAGAGATAACCGGCCGGGATTTGCATCGCTTTTTTCAGCAGTGGATCTACGAGCCGGGCTATCCCACCTACCTGCTGAATTGGCAAGCCAAACAACAAGCGGACGGCAGCTATGTGGTTGACGGCATGCTCGACCAATCTCGGGACGGTCGCATCTTTTGGATGCCCGTGGATGTGACGATCAGGACTGCGACCTCCGACACAACCTTCGTCGTTTGGGCGGATGATGAGGCCAATTCGTTTTCATGTTCGCTGGCGCAAAAGCCAACAGAAGTCATCCTTGATAAGGACAATTGGATTCTCAATCAGCAGCAAACGGTCTCCGCGCCGCAGATCCAATTCGAGGGACCGGTTATTGTCGAAATCGACGGCAACGCTAATGGGCGTCCGGATGCCGGCGAACGGATTGAGTTGTATATAAAGCTTTCCAATCCGGGCGGTCGTGCGGACAATGTCCTGGTAACGGTCTCCAGCCAAGACGCGGACCTTTCATTTTCCAAGAACTCTTTGGTGTTGGCGAACGTCTCTACCGGCAGCGCGCCAATACAAACCCCGGAGCCATTGCTGCTGGAGATCGCTCCGGCGGCCCTCGCCCATCGCGCCGCTCTTGAGTTGAGGCTCGAATATGGTGACGCCGAAGCGAAATCCTATGTCTTCACCTTGCCCATCGGGCCGCCCGACATGCTCTTCCTGAGCGACGTGCCCAACTCGCAAGAAAGCGCCTTTGCCAAGGCGGCTTTGGACAGCGCCGCCGTTCATGCTAGGCTTTGGGACATCCGTCAGGATGGGGTGCCGGCCGAAGATTCGCTTAATGGCTATCGAGCATTGATCTGGAATACGGGAAGCAAGCGAGATCAGGTGCTTTCAGCGGCGGAAATCGAGCTGCTTACATCCTACATCGACCAAGGCGGGAAGTTGCTGCTGACCGGGCAGAATGTCGCCGCCTTCCTTAATGGCACGGAGACGGGCAAGGCATTTCTCGCCGAGTATTTGGGTAGCTCTTTTTATCAGGATTCCTTTTTCGGGCTCATTGTCAAAGGGATCACGAATCTGCCAATGACGGACGGTGTTTTTATTCGCTTTTTGGACGAGCAAAACCATCATACTCAAGAGTCCCCGGATGTTCTGAACGTAGCTGGAAATGCCGAAACCGTCCTGCAATACATGCCGACGAACTATACGGCCGGCGTCCGCTTGCAGCGCGGCTCTGCACGAATCGTTTATTTTGCCTTTGGCTTGGAAGCGCTCAGCCGCCGGATCAAAGACAGCAGTAAAGATCTCCTGCAGCGAACCATGTTGTGGCTCGAAGGTATTGACACCCAAGTAGGTCAAAGGGCCGACGGCAAAAAGGAGCCTGATCGGTTTTGCTTGCTGCCGAATTATCCCAATCCTTTCAATCCGGGCACGGAAATCACCTTCACGATTCCGACGTCAACGAAGGTCGATCTGACGGTGCATAATTCTGCCGGCCAAATAGTGAAAAGATTGCTTGCTACCAACATGGCCTCCGGCACTCATTCCGTTGTCTGGGACGGCCGGGATCAGAACGGGAAAGATTCCGCCAGCGGAGTGTATTTTATCCGGCTGGAAGCAGGAAGACACTACGCGATCCAGAAAGCTCTGAAATTGAAGTGAGCCACAAGAATTGGCCGCGGTCCCGCAAATCCACGATTGGCCAGAGGTACTTTCGGTACGATAGTGCCGGCTTTCCCACCCCCTGCGAAAAAACTTTGCCGCGGCGTAACAATTTAGACGGCCGGCTTGCTCGCTCAGATGATCTGGCGGGCGGGCTGGCCTTCTTTTCGGGTCGCAACCGAACCCCCACTTTTTCATCGCAATTAAGCCCTTGACAATCGCTCAGCAAATGGATATATTGTGCCGTCAGAGTCAGGGAGGTCTCTGTTTTTCCAACCGGCACTTTCTTAATCCGAAGTCGCAGACGACAGGGAGACGCCACAGCCGATAGTGGCATCCGGCTTTGTAGAAGGAACCGGGCGGCCACCACGCATCGGCAACACGATAGCGAAAAGGGGAGTGTACCATGAAGGAATTTGTGGAGTACATTGTTAAGCACTTGGTGGACTACCCGGAAGAAGTGAAAGTGGTTGAAACCGCCACGGCAACATCTGCTGTATATGAAATACGGGTGGCCCGACCGGATATGGGCAAGGTGATCGGCAAAAACGGGAGGACGGCGCATGCAATCAGAATTCTGCTGAGTGCTGTTGCCAGAAAGGCCGGCAAGAGCGCGACTCTTGAAATTTTGGAGTAGGCTCGCTCTTAGGACATCGCAGAAGTGTGGGTGAGAAGAACATCTGCTCTTGTGTGGCTTGCGGCAGATTTGGGTGAGCTATTTGTGGTATTTTTCTCCGCGCATAATGCTAAAGGCGCGATACAACTGCTCCAGCAAAAGCACCGTGGCCAATTCGTGTGAGAAAGTCATCTTGGACAAGGAAAGAGTAAAGTCTGCCTTCTTGCCGAGATCAACCGCAGTCCCCAGCGGCCCACCGATTATGAACGTCAGATACTTCTGACGGTTGGCCAACTGCTGCAGATAGTTGGCCAGCTCCTCCGAGCTCAGCATGACCCCGCTCTTGTCCAAAAGGATGTTCCAATCCGCGCTCCTTAGCCGTTCGAGTATTCGCTTGGATTCTTTGGCAATGATCTCGGCAGCAGGTTGGGCGGCGATTTTCTCCTGGCGAACGAATTCCAACTGGATCGGTGCGTGATGGGAAATGCGGGCGAGGTAGTCTTCGCACAATGCTTTGCAATGTTTGTTCGCTAATTTGCCGACTGTTAGAATTCTGAGCTTCATTGGTAGAAGAAAGAGATGAACCGTGAGTGATAATGCCAGCAACGCCGGGGTGACGACTTCTCGAATCTTGTTCTGCGATCTGCGCTGTGAGTTTGCTTCATTCCCGCAGGAAGAAAACGTCGACGGGGCCAAGAGCTGTCGCACCTTTGCGGCCTTGTGGTGCTCGCAGCTCGAACGATTGGTAACCAAGAACGCTCCGTGCGCCGTTCGCTTTGGACAGCGCCGACCCAAGGCAAACCTCTAAGTTACTCCCCCTTTGCTTGGCCGCTAAGGTTTTGGCATCCCGGATATGCCGGCTCTGTTTTTCATTTGCAGCATATTCCAGCTCTGCTCCGTCAGCAATGGCTCAGTAGGGTTGCCAAGCATAGCGATCATTTCTTTTTTTACCCGCAAGAAATCCGCCATGTTTGCCGCTAATACCGGATCCCCGGAGGTGTTCTTGATTTTTAGCGGATTGATGGGACGCCCGTTCTCGTAAAACGCATAATGCAAATGCGGCCCGGTGGCCAAGCCGGTGCTGCCGACGTAGCCGATAACGTCTTTCTGTTTTACCGCCGATCCCACCTGTATGTCAGCCGCGAACCGGCTAAAATGGCCGTACACCGTCACGAAATGGGGATTCTTGTGCCGGATCTTGACGTAATTGCCGATGCCGCCATTGTAGCCCTTCTCGATCACCACGCCATCAGCCGCGGCAGAGACCGGGGTGCCGGTCGGCGCGGCAAAGTCCACGGCGTAATGACTACGGACAATTTTCAGGATGGGGTGCATCCGCGCGCCGGAAAAATAGGAGCTGATGCGGCGATAGTTGAGCGGCGATTTGAGAAAAGTTTTCTGGAAGGATTTGCCGGAGAGGTCATAGTACCCGCCAGCCTGTGGAGAGTTGTCAAAATAGATGGCCGTAAGGGGGGTTCCACTGAGATTATACTGGCCTGCAAGTATGCGACCATAGCTCACAAACCGGCCCAAACTGTCGGGGCATGCGGCGTCCTGAAGGTAGTTGGCTTCATAGACGATACGAAACTCATCGCCTTTGCGGGGGTCGGTAAAAAAATCCACGTCCCATTGAAACACATCGCTAAAGGCGGTGATGAGCTCGGGCTTTTCGCCCAAATCAAGAATCGCCTCGTACAGCGTGGATTGCACTTTGCCGGTCAGCGTTTTGATCCGTGTGAGCAGAGGGATATTTTCCACTTTGCCGAGAAAGACGCCGGACGTGTCACGCTGAACCTTTACGGTGCGGCTTATTTCCGGATAGTACAAGAAGCCGTGGATGGTTTCGGTTGAATCGGAAAGAATGCAGTATTTTTGCGACGGTTTTATCAGGCGGTGGTTGCACACTTGAGTGAATGCGGCAATGATTGCAGAAGCAGTCGCCTGACTGATATTTTCCCGCTTGAAGACTTCCGAGAGTGTGTCTCCGGGCTTGAATCTCCCCTCTTTGCGGACGTAGTTGGTTTCGCTTGGCTGCTCTGTATTCACTGACGGGCTTTCTTGCCGCACTTGGTGCTGACGATTACAGCCCAAAGAAAGCATGTATAGAACGGCAGTTGCCGTGCTAAGAATCGCTATTCGCAAGATGCTACCTCTCTCCTCTGAGTAAAAATAATCTGTGGATCGCACGATTGTTGCCTTGTGTCACGTTAAGATATTGAATCAAAATTTAAATTGGTAGCGAAATTTTGTAACCAATCACGGGGTTGTCCTGCCAGTGCTGTCATTCCTGCAGATGCAGGCATCTCCTTTCCAGTGCACGGCAGAGGGAGACCCCGCATCCGCAGGGGCGACAACATCCTGTGATCGGCTACCAAAAAGCCACGATCACCACAGAGTTTAGGAGGAACCACATGGCTGTGTTAAACGACCTATCACGCAGGGAATTTGCAAAAAAAGCCGCCACCGGCGCTTTGACCATCGCATCCGTTTTGGGGGCGGATCGGATAAAAGCCTGATAGGAAGAATTCATTTCAACCTATTTCAAATTATCCCCAAACACATCCCGGATTGCGTCGAGA
>DYKH01000768.1 GCA_020722685.1 Caldithrix sp.
GACAGTCACACGCAATCTGGCGAAAGTCTGGTCGTTTGAAATAGCATTTACTGTCAGATCCTTGTACGGTATCTGATTCAGATTAGCCCACTCGACGAAGGCGGTGGTCGTGGCTATTTCAGGGCTTGTAAGACTAGTTAGCTCTCTAAACAATTGCCACTCTTCGCTGCCGCATCCGACAATAGTAAACAATGAGAAAAGGATTACGGCAGTCAACAGAAATTTTGGTAGCATTGTGTCTCCTTTGCTTGGCTGAAAGTGCCGATGCTCTCTCAACGGCATGTCTGGGAACGCCTTAGCACGCCGACCACGCCCGAAGCCGCGCGCGAAATGCAGACACTTTCCAACTATCCTAACCAACTTCGCCAAAAGCCGCGTACGTGGCGTGGTCGGCGTGCGCGTGTTTGCAGACGTGCGTCTGTTCAGTGATGGTTTTATGGGTACGGCAGACTTCCAATTTCGTTGTCTTTTTCTCGGATGTAAGCGATAGCAGCAGCAAACAACTGTCCCACATACGTCTCATTACGACACGAAAACTTGAATTCGCCCGTACGCGGATAACCGAGATTCTGGATTTGGGCTACCTTCATGAGCAATGAGTTCGCATTAATCCGTACTCTAAATTGGTCTGCTAACTCCATTGCCTCTTTTGCAGTCGCGTCCGAGACTTGCGTGACATCTATTGGCTTTTTCAGTATTTTGACGTTGCCCCAATCATCTTGTCTGACGAAAGCGATTCCCGCGTTGAAATCCTGAACGAGAAATAACGCCGACCCAGAAACAAATGGAATCTCATTGCTTTGGGCGAACCCCAAACCGTTATTCTGTCCTGCCCTGTACAATGCCGCGTCAACGTTGATGCTCAGCGGTGTCTGAGAGGTTAGCCCTGCGAACGCACATGCGCGGAGTATCTCGTCTGTTATTGCTATTGTTGGAACAGACGTAGCGGCTAATGGAATTTTCGGCGACGCGGTTGGTGCGACGGAAACCATCGTTGGGATTGGCGTTGCGAGTTCCCGATAAAACTTCAAACCTTCTGTTAACAATCCTATTATGGCGGTTAGTAGCACTATGATTGTTGTTGCAATGGCAACCTTCAAGCGCATATCCACTTCTCCGATTGGAATTCATCTTCGCATCAAAACGGCATGTCTGCAAACTTTCATCCTGCGACACACTTGTGTCGGGTAGCAAGCGAATTTGAGCGTG
>DYKH01000218.1 GCA_020722685.1 Caldithrix sp.
GAACTCGGAGAGTTCTCCTACATATTGTGGTGAGAAAAAATTTGCCAAACTATAGATCCCTTACCTAAAACCCAGCATGCCATTCAGCGGGAATCCTTTCAAGACAGTGATCGATCCATAAGTTGTGAACCGCAATGTCCGAATCGAACGGATTCTTCTTGAATACCACATGCCTAATTGTGTTTAGTCAATCCGTAAAACAAAACGCGGATGACACGGATTCTCGCGGATGATCCCATCAAGGCTGCGATTCCAGTTCTTGGGCTACAATATATGCTTATTATCGCTTTTTGTCAAATGGTAATATGGGCAGCCGAAAGCCGAAGAGCTGATGAGCTGACATTTCGGTGAAACGATTACGGGGCCGATTCCAGTTTTAACCACATAGCGAGAATCAGATCATAATCCGCTTCCATTCACGCATGCTGATCGATTCGGGATGCTTTTTCTCAGCGTCCTCTACGCCTCAGCGTTTGGGAAAAACCATCAGAGCAGGAGCAGGAGCACGAGTAGGAGCATGAGCGGGAACAAGAGCGTGAACGGCAGAGCGCGAAATTGATGAGATTGAGATGTGCCGAGACTCATTTTTTTGCAATGACATGGCGACCCGAGCCGATACCATCCACAAGAAGGAATTTGCCTTCAATTTGTCCGGGTATAGGGTTCCCGTCCACCGAAAGCATAGCATTGCTTTCCTCAGCAATTGGAATGCCGACCCGAACAGTCATGTTTACCGGAATGTCGAGGTCGAGCACGAATGGTCCCGCCGGGGGATTTTGGAAAGAAACCCGCACCGGACCTCGGATGGTGGGGATTGTCGCCGAGGCGTGTTGCAAGGAAGCAGGCTGAGGTTGTATCAGTACCTTGCTAAAGCCGGGTTCGAGTGGACGAACTCCCATCACGTAGCGGGCGATGATGTTGCCAGGAGCCGTTCCCCAGGCGTGATTCCAATCCAAATTGGGCTTGAATTTCTCGTCCCATGCTTCCAGAGTAATTGTCGAACCGAGACGCAGCATGTTGTACCAACTGCGAAGGTTCTGCGAGGTCAGCAACGCCAATGCCGCAGCGGGGCGACCGGCATGATACAGCGCTTCCAGCAGGTATTGCGCGCCGTAGACGCTGCACGCCATGCCGCGTGAGATGACAAAATCAGTGACGTCTTGCTGCTTCTCTGGTGGAACCAGACCGAACGCCAGCGGCATCATATTGGCGTGCAAGGATGAGTGGGTCGAACCTTCGCCGTCCACGTAGATGCCGCG
Source organism: Caldithrix sp. (assembly GCA_020722685.1). The sequence goes on from DYKH01000218.1 coordinate 1,260, forward strand.
TTGCGTGTTCCAAAACACCCGGTTGAAAACGGTCTTGACCCGCGCCGCCTTTTGCCGGTACTCGGCGGCGTCGCCCCCCTTGTCGAGCGCCGTGGCAATGTCCGCCATTTGCAAAAGCGTTTGGTAGTAAAAAGCATTGACGACCGTATTCACTTCTTTGAAATCATAGTCATCCCGTTCGCCGGCGGGCCAGTCCACAATATCGCGGAGTCCCTTGGTATTGAGCAGGCCGTCTTCCCGCGCGTACTTTTCCAAGGTCTTTTCGGCCTTTAGCAGATTGTAATTCTCCGCCAAGGACTCCGTATTGCCTGTGTACATGTAATCGGCCCAGGCCATCAGCACCGAGTGCTGCTTCCATTCCGTGGGCCAGGTGGGATGGCGCAGGAGATACTCATGACTGTAGCGGGCCAAAGCGTACTCGCGATCCACTGCATAATGTGAAAGCTGATTGATGTAGGCATCGGCCTCGTAAGGAATGCGCTCGCGGTCGCCGTCGACGTACACGCCGGCAAAGCTGGTGGCTTTCATGCTATACTTGCAAAGCGCCCAAACGTCATTCAAGACCTGATTGGAAGACGAAAAAGCGGACGCAGTTTCATCAAAGGGATAATGTATCGCCACCTGTCGAATCAGCGACGTGTCCGGCTCGTCCGGAGCGCCTTCCAGCTCGACGTAGCGAAACGGGGCGATAACGCCTATTTCAGCAGGAAGGAGTATCGCTTCGCCGCTGGTATTTCTCTTGTCTTGCGGCGGATGAATTTCATAGCTGTGCGTTCCTTCCCGCAGCGTTTCCGGCACGCAGTAATAACGCACCGTTCCTCCGGGATGCCGGTTGATGCCGTTCGCATCCCCTCGCTCGCCAAAATGGATTTCAATGGGATGCTTGCCGGTAGGGGAGGAGAGAGTTGCCTGCAGATAGCCGAACGCCACTTTGCCGAAATCGATCAGGTAATGCCCATCGCCCTTCTTAACCAATGAGCGGGGAGCGATTTTTGTCCGTGAAAGCGCATTGCGGCTGGTTGCGTAGCCGCCCAATTCCGCCGCTGTAGTGAACTTTTGCGCCTCGGGCCAAGGGCTTTCTCCTGCCTTTTTGCACCAGGTCTTGACCTTCCAGTAGTACTCATGATTCGGCGCAAGGGGCTTGCCCTGGTACTCAACGTTGATGGATTGGTCGGTTTTGATCTTGCCGCTGTCCCACAGATCGCCCTGGTTTTGCGCAAGCTTGTCCAAGCCGCTTGAGACCAGCAGGCAGTAGGCCGTCTGCACGTCATTCTGATGCGAAGAATGTACGACCCAGCAGAATTCGGGTTTGGAATCCGCTATGACGGCGTTTTCTGGTTGGCGGAGGAATTCGACCATCAGTCCATGGGGGGCATCGTCGGCTGGACCTTCTAAAGCCAAGATTGTGACCCAATTCGAAAGAAGAAGTGTGGAGATAAAGACAGAGTTGATTTTCATGTTATGCTCGGTATGACGAGAGCATGAGCGACAAAGTATGATGGGACATCAAAGCTGCCATTCGCAACTAAGCCTTGAGAAGGCTGAGAAAAGTCCCATTTCGTACGCGCCAATTGGCGGCTCAATGCAGTTCTATGTTTGCAACCCCTCCGCATCAGACTTGGCAATTCTGATGCGTCTTGTAGTCCCGACATTCCCAATCTGCGATGAGACCACTCCGCTTACTGAGTGGCTAATTCCGAGCGCCAGTAGGCGTCATTCGAGCTTTTATCGGACTGCATTGGCCAAACTGCCAATTGTATTTGAAGTCGCGCCAATTCTGGGGTACCTCGTTCATCCATATCCGCAGCAATCCATTCGATGAACCATTTGCTTTCACGCAGTTCGTAGGGTGGCGATTCTATCCCACTATCATTGTTATCCATTCGAGCTTCTGTCACGCGATAATATCCCCTTGCACCATTCCCCGCCAAATTCTCCAAAGATCATCAATCAGGAAAGCGCGAAAGAGTTCCGATCCCGGAGACCTGTTCTATGGAACTCGGTTCCACTTTTAGAGGACTCGTTGCTGATATGCATCCCTCAGCTCCAAAATCGCCCGCACCGCGTTGTCATTCGCTTGCAGACGTTCCTCCGGTGACATCTTGAGAAACATCGCCACCAAGCTTTTGTCCACAGTTCGTAGCTCGTAGGGTGTGGTTCTACCACACCATTCTTCCCGTTCATGCCGAGATATCGAAATCTCGCCTATTGTCAAGGAGTTGTCGGGCAACATAAAAATTCGGGACGATTTCGACACCACAGAATTGCGGGATCAGTACCTGCTGGAAAAGTATCTCCGTTAAGTGGGCCTCAATTCATCGGGTGTATCCTAGCGCGGCCATAGACGCACCTAAAGCCATTAACCGCGAATCGACACTAATAAACGCCAAAGGAAAATTAGTGTGCATTCGCGCGAATGGGCGGTTGGAAGAATGCTCACGGGCATAATAGTTTTTCCAGAGTAATACTATAGAAGGTCCAGACTACTCATTTGACGCCTTCTGCAGCCTGACTCTCTCGATGATCCTCTGCATATTCCTCCCCAAAATATTCCTCTTGTCCTCCTCGGATATATCCGCATAGGCGACCCAACCGAACTGCGGATACGGATCGCGCATGGGCGCATCCGAGCCATAGAGAATGCGCTCGGAGCCAAGCTCACGAACCATGTACTCGATGATACCGTTTACCACGGACGTAAGGGTGATCTCCAGATAGCAATTCGGAAACTGCTTGGCCAGCGCCACATGATCCCGCGCCACCTTCCAGCTTGTCCCCGAATGCGCCAAGATGAAAGCAATGTTAGGAAAGCGCTGAGCAATGTCTTTCACCTCCTCTTTGAAATTGTCTGAATAGTGCAGCAAACAGAACAAATTGTGCGCGTTTCCATACTCGTACCAGGAATCGTAAGCCTTGTCATTGTAAGGCACTTTCCAGCGCGGGAAATAAGGCTTCATGCCCAAGAAGCCGCACTCTTCGTGGTAATAGTGGCATTCCTTTTCCCAGTTCGTGACGTAGTTCGGGTCTAAGGCGGCATATCCCACGATCTCGTCGGGGAACTCCAGCATGGCTTGGTAGGTGTCCTCATTGCCCAGCTCATAGTCGCTCCAGATGGCGGTCCAGGCGCTCACGCAAGTTTTAGCAACGCCGATGCGGCGATTGCGCTCCACCACACTTTGGGCATCCGATGGATTCATGGCAACTCTGGCCGCGCCGGCGCCGCCCTTTTGCGTGATGTGCGCATGGGCGTCGATGACCACCATGTCGTCGATAGGTTCTGCTCGCAAGGCTTTGATCAGGATTTTATCATTCAATGGCTTCTCTTCGTAATCGGGGGGAAGCTCGGGAATACGCAGCAAGCGCTGCAGGTTCAGCCCCGCAATCGCGCGACGCTGAGTTTCATTGATTTCGGCATAGTCCACATAAGCCCGCGCCGCGCCCAGGCTCTTGATGAGCGCCTCGGAGCCAAACAGCAGCCGCTCGTGGCCGATGCGATCGCACCAAAACTCTAACATGCGATTGCCTTGATAGTTGGAAAACTCAAAGTGCAGGTTGGGAAAACGGTCGGCAATGGTCACCAGGGTGCGCGTGGCTTCCCAGCGCACGCTGTGGAGGAGCAAGTTGAGGCGTGGATAGTTTTGGCAAATCCACGTTACCTCTGGCCAATCGATTTGCACCGCCTCGTCATATCGCCCGGCATCGACGATCAGCAAAATTCCGGCTTCTTGTAAGGCGCTCAATAGTTCGCCCAAACCGGCCTCGTTGACCGGGAATTCATAAATGCGCGGGAAAATCTTGAGCGCACGAACGCCATTGGCTTCCATTTCCCGAACCAAGTCATTGGGATTGGGGAACTCGTTGGTATGGTGCGGAAGCCCTACCCAACAAGGAAACAAACGCGGATGCTTGCGACACTCTTCCAAAACCAGCGGATTGCCAACGAGGGGATGCGTCTCCCTCGCCTGATGCGCGAACACCAGCGCCGCATGAATGCGGCACCGTTCCATCTCGGCCAGCAAATCCTCGGTGCGCCAGGGTGCCAGTGGATCTTTGGCGGCCCGTCGCCCGATAGCGGCGAAACAATCGAAATATTTTATGTCATCGTGCATCTTCAGGTAACCTCCAATAGACTGTAAGACCATAACCATGGGTGAAGCCAATATCCTTCCCGAACCAATTGAACATTGACAATTGAACGTTGAACATTGATTGTTTTCAAATAGTCATTGTTCAACGTTCAATGGTCACTTCTCACTTTGGCCCCCGGCTCGGTTTACTCCACAAATCTCAGATACCCAAATCTCCACGGCCGATGAAATTCCGGCCTTTCGGTCTTGCTCCAGGCATAAAGCTCCATCTTCCCCTTTTGCGGCGAGTCTATTCGATAGAAATTCGCCCGCCAAACGTCGCCGGCTTTAGGCGGAACATTCGGCGCACCAACCAATTCGACCAGAGGAATGGCCATCTCCGCACTCCAACTTTTGGCTGCGCCGGGAGCATCGGTCCGGCCATCGACAAACACGGCCGTCGCCAGCTTGGCCAAGTTCCAATCATGCAGCCCGCGAAATCCCGCCGAAGGATTCTGCGCCGTGCGGCTGTTCAGGATGCAGGCGTCAAAAACGACGTTCTTGGGGCTGAGGTTGATCTCATAGTACTGGTGATTCGAGGAAGAAGGATTCAGAAATACTTCGACGCACTCTTCATCATAGATCGGGTCGTCGCGGTTTGAGAGTGTGCCCCACACGTAATCATCTTTACATTGGAATCCGACGTAGAGAAACCGATCATTGTATAGCAGCCGGGCTTGAGTGGGAAATCGGCCCGTCGCGCCCTTGGTTGCCTCCAGCAGTTCAGCGGCTTCTGCCGTCTGCCAAAGCGGATCGTCCATTTTCCCGGTTATTCGGAGATCGTGATCGATTTTTTTGCAAAAGTACTCCGGCAGTATCAAAGCCATGTCTTCTGTTGCCATATCCAAAAGCATCCCTTTGTTTTGATGTTCAATGCGCAGTTTCGTGCTGCCGATTTCCGCATTCAAGAACGGGCCGCGAAACAGCTTGTAATCGGCAAAATCGACCAGGTCGCCGTTCAGTCTGCGGGAGCCTCCATAGGTAAAGGTCATCACGTCCCCGGCGGAGGTGGTATAGCCGACCGTTAGGCTTTTCTCGAAGGTATCGTGCGCGAGGGGATTGCCGCGAATCTGCTTCTTGAAAGCGTCGAACGAATTATATTCTTTCGCCTGAGCCACCTCGACGATGCAGCCATTCTTCAGCTCGTGGCTTCTTAGGCGATAACAAATATCCTCCTCAATCCATTCGTAAGGCTGCAAGGGAAAGTAGGCAATATATGTTTTAGCTGCCCGGCAAAATATCCATCCCGAGGGATCTTCTTCGCGGATGTCCAAATCCTTGGGGAAAAAGCCGTCGATATGGCCGAACTTTGTCCCCACAGGGATGTTATAGAGAACGATGATTGCATTCTTATGCTGGAACGTTTGCTCGTAAGGTGAGCTGGACGACCATTTGTCCTCTTTTCCGTAGTAGGTGTGAAAGCGGGCGACTTCCTCCAAGGTGAATTTCATCTCTTCGGGGAAGAACATGCCCAAATCCTGCTCGCCCACATACGGATGCACGGTAAAGAGGCTGGCCTGCGGACTGGGGGTCACCCAGCTCACATCCCAGGTGTGTTGTTGAATGGGCTGCAGGATGCCGCCCAACATGGAGCCGAGGGCAAAATCCTCGGTCATGTAGGTGTATTTGTAAACCGGGGGATTTTTCTCTTCCCCAAGACGAATGAGGTTGCGCACCCGCTTGGTCTCGGTGTGCACGTAGGGCTGACTGCGATCGGTGGCAATATTGTAGATGATGTCGGGAAGCTCCCAGTCGCTCAAGACAGCCGGAATGAGGGTGTCGTTGAACAGCGCCGGCCCCTGTCCGAACAGCAGCCAGGCCCAGCCGGTCATCAGCGTCGCCGGATTGTTCTTGTCAATCAGCCGATCCGGATATTCCCGGCTGTGGGCGCCGACGTACAATCCTTGCAGATGCTCGACGGCAAAATCGGCGATGAGCCAGTACAACATGGCTTTGGCGTTCTCCTTCATCACTGGGTCTGCAGCATACTGATACAGCCCGAAAATCGGGGCCAAGAACACCGCCATGTAGGTTGGGGAATCGAACTCGCCCTGACCGATGGTCGTGGTGGTTTTCATCCAATAATCCAGCCAGCCAATGGCTTCCTGACGGTTTTCCTCGGCGGATTTGCCTGTGTACCATTTTTCCGCCGGAAGATCCGGAAATGCCTGCGCCGCCAGGTACAGTCCGGTATAATACATGGTGAGATGATTCTCGGTATCGCCGCGATAAAAGTTGCCGCTGCCCATCACCTCGCGCACCTGATTGCGCAGCTTGGGCGGCAGTTGATCATAGACGGCGAAGTAGCTGATCATCAGACTGTAAATATCGAACATTCCCGAGGGCGA
>DYKH01000769.1 GCA_020722685.1 Caldithrix sp.
GGGCGGGATCGAGGCACTGCGCGCTTTGGGCACACCGACGCAGGTCATGCGGGACGCGAAGATGAGGTTGTTTGGGGTATGAATTGGACGATGGCCCCGCTGGGCGAAGTAACACAGGTTTTGAGCGGAACAACCCCAGACTCGGGAAACCCGGCGCTTTGGGGTGGAGCACACGTTTGGGTAACACCGACAGACCTTGGCAAACTCGATGGTCTGATTATCAGCGAATCAGCACGACACATTTCTGATCTGGCTCTTCGAGAGCGCTCGCTGCCACTGATTCCGAAAAACGCAGTCGTGATGTCGTCACGTGCTCCGATTGGTCATCTTGCACTAGCAGGCTGCGATCTTTACACGAATCAGGGTTGTAAAAGCTTCGTTTGTGGTGAAGACCTAGACCCCGATTTTTTGTTTTTTAACCTTCGCCACAGGATGGGCGACATTCAAGCTCTTGGTAGCGGCTCTACTTTCATGGAAGTTTCCAAGTCGGCGCTCGAAGGTTTCGAAATTTGGTTTCCACATATTGATGAACAACGCCAAATCGCCGCCCGCCTGAAAGCCCAACTGGCTGAGGTGGAAACCGCACGGCAGGCGGCGCAGGTGCAGTTGCGGGAGGCGGCCTTGCTGCGCCAGCGCCTGCTCAGTGTCACCTTTATTTCAATTTGCGAAGTCCCGAAGGTGGCAATCAAAGAAATAGCAAACATTCAACTAGGCAAGATGCTGTCACCAAAGGCAAAAACCGGCAAGGAGTCATTTCTCTATCTCCGAAATCAGAACGTTCAATGGGGATATTTTGACCTGAGTGACATGACGAAAATGGATTTCGATGCACATGAGCGCGATAAATTCTCATTACGCAAAGGTGATCTCTTGATTTGCGAAGGTGGGGAACCCGGCCGCTGTGCCGTCTGGAATGAGGAAATAGAAAACTGCTTTTATCAAAAAGCCCTTCATCGTTTGCGTCCGTATACAGGTGTCGCCGACGCAGAATTTCTCGCTTATTGGCTTCGATTTCAAGCTGATGTGGGTGCTTTTAGTGACCAAAATGCAAAGACCACCATTGCGCATTTACCATTGACGCGCCTTGAGCAATTGCCCGTTCCGGCCATCGACATTGACGATCAACGCCGTATCGTCACCCGCCTGAAAGCACAACTGGCCGAAGCCGATGCCCTGCGCACCGCGCTGGAACAACAACTAAGCGAT
>DYKH01000770.1 GCA_020722685.1 Caldithrix sp.
TTAGTTTTTACGAAAGCAACAAGGCTTTTTTCAGAGCCTCTTGGACCTGTGTCAGGAACGCCGCAGGCAGACTCCCTAACTTTCTTTGAAAGATGGATTCGTGGACGACAGCGATCTTTTCAGCCTTTAGCAATGAGGTTTTCTTTAGCCCGCTGCGCACGAACGTAGGATGTTGCTCGGAGATAAGGATCCAAGTTTGGCGCAGTGTTTCGGCCGGAATTTGTGAGAAAATGCCGATTACGATAATGTCCGTTCCATGCGTGGCCCACACCAAGGCGGGTCTCAACTTGGTGGAAACAAGGTCGGTGAAAGGAAATCGCACCAGCCATATTTCGCCGCGCTTAGGCTTCGGCATCGTAGATGTCCTCTCCCTCTTCATTCCACTCTTGAAAACCGGTCTCTGCCAGTTGCATCATCGCAACAGTTTCTGCACGCGCTTCGATAGCGTCAACAAGCGTGAAGAACTCTTGCGTGGGCAATTGGAAGATGATAGATTTGATTTCATCCAGACTTATCGTGAGCGCTGTTTCAGACATCGCTTGTACCTCCATAAGGTTTCTATCTCATTCCTGATCTGGCTTGTGGATTTTAACACCTGTCCTTGTCCCTATGATACCATAGTTTGGCTCAAACTCCCCGCGCCGGATCTCGAAGCGCGCGTTTTTGAGCGCGCAGGACCACGTCGCGGCCGTTCTCCGCCTGGCAGCCGGTGGGGTCGTGCTTGCCCAGATTTTCGGCTTGGATAACAATCTCTGACATTAGATCATATCCGCTGCACACGTCAAGGCTTGATTGCTTCAACAAATACACTTTCAGGCACTCGCAACCAGGATCCTTTCTTGTGGACTATCCGCAGCTAACTGTAAACACATGCTCTCCTTGTCTGGTATGGGCAAAGTAGCTCGAATTACTCTCGCACCCGAATTGCAGATTCGGTGGCTACGGTGTAACGATTCTGCAAGCGCTCACCCACGCGCGCCAATACAATCCTGGTTATCCGCACCTTGTTCTCTGAGCGCTCATCTTGCAAGCGCAACAATAGCACACCTCGATGCGCCTGACGACTACGGTAGATCATTTCACCGAAATCCTTATCGTTGGTCACCAAGATTCGAGCTTCGAGAACTGCGTGCTCCAGGATCCGCTCATCATCTGCCTGGGGCATAACCTCAGCTACAGCCACGACATCGTGTCCCGCGTCACGCA
>DYKH01000771.1 GCA_020722685.1 Caldithrix sp.
CCAGCGCAAGCTCAGACCAGAACTCCGCGGACGCATGCACCTCGACGACTACCCGGAGAACTTGGGTGCCTCGGCCAGGACTGTGATGGCGACATACAACCCGTCCTTGAGAGAGTCTCTCGTGCTGGACACGCACAAAACTGTTAACTATTTTTGTAATGGGATGGCTGTAAAAATGCTGACTTAAGCAAGTGTCAAAACCTGGTTCTGCGCTACATTTAAGGCATGGTTTTGCTCAATTTTCTTATTGAGGGCTGAACCGAGCGGGCACGCGGGTAAAAAACTACCTGAGGTGATGTGAGATGAACCCTAAATGCCCAAGTTGTGGAGGAGAATCTTGGAAAAATGGCTTCAGCCGAAGCGGCCACCAAGTGTACAAGTGCAAGTCTTGCGGAAAGAAGTTCAATGAACGTGCTGGAACGCCGTTCTGGTACCTGAAAAAGGAGGAGAAAGACGTTCTAACGGCCACGCTGCTGTACACAAAATACCCGCTGTCGACCTATCAGGTCGCGGAACTCCTTGAGCTCTTTGGGGTCAAGGTCTCCGCTTCTTCTGTTGGGCGGTGGCCCCAAAGATTCGGTGCTTCAGCAAAGCGCATCGCCAAGCATTATAGGATTGAGTTCTCAAAGGTGTGGCATGTGGACGAGAAATTCGTCCCCCACAAGCGGGTTCCATCGAAGCGGTGGAAGCGCGGGAAGAAGGAGTGGGCGTATCAGATAACAGTTCTCGATTCCGAGGGCAACGTTGTTGCGAGCTACTTGGCCCCAGCTAGAAGCACCGAGGCCATCAAAAAGGCGTTGAGGCGGGCGAAAGAGGAGGCGGGCTTCTCGCCCGACTTCATTGTTAGCGACAAGTACAACGCATACGATCGAGGGGTAAACGTGCTTGGCAGACACACCAAGCATGTCCGCGCCCACTTCGAGGGGAAGCTCATTCCCTACGGGGAAGGCGTCCTCCTGTTGAGTAACAACCGCATCGAGCGCTATCACTCGCAGATAGCGCCGAAGATCCGCTCCATGCGGGGCGTCAAGAGTCTGGAGAAGGGTGACCGCTTCTTCCAAGTCCATAACTTCGTGCATAATTTCTCCAGAAAAGGCAGACTGAAGCGAATTCTGGGCCAGCTCAGCCTAAAGCCGAACTTGGATGGATTGACGAAACTATTTTACATCGCCAGAAATTTTTGAACCAAAGCGTGCGACCCAATCG
>DYKH01000043.1:0-7261 GCA_020722685.1 Caldithrix sp.
AAAGCCAATTTAAGTTTGACCTATTATCCATTTTTGGTTCCGGCTTGTCCGGGTAAGGAGATGCCAGTATTCAAAGGGATAACATGAAAAAACGACCCTTAACGAGCATAGCCCAGCCAAACCATTAGACCGGGCTTCTGTTCTGTTGGCTGTCACCTTGAGTAGTTTTTCTTGATCGTCTCTCCTTCTCCGCAGCCGCAGGCTCCACGGTTGTGACCATTTCGACTTTCATTGGTTCCTCTTGTACGGCTATTACCATGGCAAGGTAAGCCAGAATTCCAAGCCAAAAGCTTGTGGAAACGGTCAACAGCAGGTAGCCGATTCGAACCAAAGCAACATCGACGCTCCAATATTTCGCCAGGCCGCCGCAGACGCCAGCGATCATTCTCTCCTGACGGCTCCGGGAAAGTCTCTGCTCAAAATCTGTGGCGCCTTGCCCCTGAGCATTGTCGCCACTGCCTTTATGCCTTTCATTTCGCAGGACTGAGCCGATCATCCAGAGACCCAACAGCACCAGCAGAATGGGGCCGATGTACCTCCAGCGGAAAGGCCAGAAATGCCAGAGAGGCCAGTCGCAAGGCCAAGGCAAATCCAAAGTCCGGTGATAAAAAAATGCGAGGCCGACGAGGAGCAGCACAATTCCGGCGACCATGCCCGCATCTGCCGGCCTGCCTTGCTCGCTTTGCGACAACCCATGATGGGCAGGATTTTCGGGGATCAGTACCAAACAAACCAGATAGGCTAAAAGCCCAAGTCCATTCAAAAAAACCGACAATACCCAAAGGACGCGAATAACCGTTGCATCCACTTTCGCAAATTCAGCAATTCCCCCGCACACCCCGCCAATCATGCGATTCAGCCTGGAGCGGAAAAGCTTACGGGGTTGGTAGTTGTCAGTGACCATCTCTATTCTCCTCCGTTCGTGACGCTCAGTCTAGCCGTTTTTTGCAATAGAGACGGAGGCGAACGACCGTTGTTTCACCGATCGTATCTACCTACCGGAGTGTCCCCAAGATAAAGACGAAGCCGATACGTCTATTTCGTGACTCAATTCTGCAGAAATGTCAGGAAAGCCGTTGAAAGGATCGTGATGATCTATATGCTATGAGAGATTTCCAAGCAAATGGACGAATGAGAAAAGGTAGTTCCTCTACCAGTGGCCGGTGGACCGGACTCTCCGCACCGGCCTGTCGAGCATCATCGCTCTTATGCTCCGTTCCCAGTGGCCGAACAAGAAAGGAAAAACCGGATGGTTATTTTTCTGCTTCTCCGGTCATGGGCACAAACCGCACGGGGATGAGCTTGCTTTTTTCTACTTTACCATCCGCCTTTTTGCGCAACAAAACCAGCTCTTGAAAAAACGCCCCGACCGGCATGATCAGCCGCCCACCGACTTTTAATTGCTCGATCAGCGGCTCAGGAATCTCTTTGGCGGCGGCCGTGATGATGACTGCATCGAACGGTGCATGCTCCGGCCATCCTTGATAGCCATCGCCGCATAGCACGTGAACGTTCTTGTAGCCCAACGAATCCAACCGGGTGCGGGCCTGCTGGCAAAGAGGCTCAACGATCTCAATCGAGAATACTTCCTTAGCCAACACGCTGAGCACCGCTGCTTGATAGCCCGAGCCGGTACCAATCTCCAAGACGCGTTCGTTGCCTTGCAGAGAAAGCATCATGGTCATATAAGCGACGATATAGGGTTGCGAAATGGTTTGTCCGTAGCCGATCGGCAACGGATTATCGTCATAGGCCCCGGTGATTTCCTCCTCCGGCACAAATTCGTGCCGAGGCACCTTTCGCATAGCTTCCAAGACACGTTGGTCGTTAATGCCACGAGCTTTGATCTGGGAATTTACCATTTCATTCCGCATTTTCGCCAACTGCTCCTGAGGGAGCCCGGATGGGGACTTTGACTGGGATTCATCTTTCATGCAAAAGCTCCCAAACGGGATCAGAGAGAAGAGACAAATGTAAACATATCGCCGCATAGAACCAGTTCACCTCCCTTTCCTGATTGCCGTGATTCGAAACGGATAACTGATTACCGAAAGCTTGCGCCATTTCAACCTAGCCAGCAAAAGCCGGGGTCAAGTACGCCAAAGACAAACCAGGGATTTTCACGGATGCGCGTTTCCCTTTAGCATGGGGTCAGAACAAACATGGAGACTACGGCATCTTCCCAATGCAAAGGAGCAGCGACTGCGACGCATCGCGGAGAAACATCTTCATAAAAACGGCCTGTTTTTGGTTTTGCGGACGGTTGCTGCTGCCTTTCCGCGTTCCAAGCCTCCGCGTTGGATCATTTCCTCATAACCATAGTTTGGCAAATTCTTTCTTAACACAATATGTAGGAGAACTCTCCCAGTTCGACCACAATATATATTCCTGATCGGCGTCTGGAGACGCCTCCTACGGCTTGAATTCAAAATTTTGCCAAACTACTGCTCATAAAGCAAATGGCAAATACCTACGCCGGCATCCTCATCCTCGTGGGGGGCCTTGCCCATCAATTGGTTCTTCTCACTAAAAGTACTCGAACTCCGGCAATGGAAATTCATGTGCGACAGCACTGAGCCATTGGTCATTCATCCGCCGCAATCGTCGGCTAAGAATACGAGCCAAATTGGTCATCACTTTAAAACCCAGCAAGGGATTATCCTGCATCAGTTTCTCGAAATCACGCGAAGGTATGGAAACTAACCTGACATTGCCCTTTGCCCTGGCCGAAGCAGAACGGAACCGGCGCTCGACGAAAGCCATCTCTCCAAAAATTTGCCCGCGCTTGACAATCATAACCTGTTTGGGGAGCGATATCCGCCTCTGCAATGAGCGGATCTCAATGACAACGCGGCCTTCAACCAAAATGTAAAGCGCGTTGCCTTCATCCTTTTCATCAAAGATGGTCTCATTCTTGTAAAACGTGCGCGAGGTGGATATTTCGGCAAGCTGATTCAGTTCTTTATCATTCAAACTATCCGCAAGAATGGACTTGCGCAAGTCTTCAACGAGATTCATAAACCTCCAACGCCGATCAGGTTTCCTTGGTGCATCACCCGGACTCTTGAGCGGCTTGAAAAATCACTTTCCAACCTTAATTCACAGCCATCTGCCGAACGGCTGTCCTATTCATCCCCTCGACCTTGACACTGTAGACTCTATTTCTTATCAACCTCGTCACCTTGCATTTTTCCACAAACGGCACGGTAACCATAATGACTGTTTTTTGCGGATCATGCGTGGCCCAGGGGGTAATCTGAATCTCCTCTCCCATGACCTTTACTTCGATGTGGTCAATGGCGTACGCAGGGTTTGGCAAAACGCCATGCACCAGCAACTCAGCCTCCCCTTTTTCGGCCTGCAGGTTTGCGACTTCAACAGAGTCGACCACTACTTTTGTCAATGGCACATCCGGACCTTTTCCGCTCTTTTCACAAGTCAGGCTCAAGCAGCTCCATACCTCGACCAGCAAGATAAGAACAAGCCATTTCGCCTTGGGATAGCTCATCGTTTTCAACCCAAAACATCTACTCTGACGCGGTGATCCACACATTCGGCCAACGTCGATCCGAACACCTATCCAGGCCATCACATTTCAGCCGGAGAGTTATCGGCGTGTTGCTTCTCGTCAGCAGCGAACCTCACGAGCGCCTTTCGATGACTGGAAAAAGCGATATTCTGAGGCAGCGCATCCAGTGGGAAGAAGCGAGCCTCCAAGGCGTCATCGCCGGCCAACAAATCTCCACCGATTCGTTCCGCAACATACACCACCAACACCACATGCGATCGTGGGTCATCACAAGCGCCGTAGACGTCGAAAAGCCGGCGGATTCTTACCTCCAGCCCGGTTTCCTCTTTGGTCTCCCGAATGGCCGTTTCCTGAGGGCTTTCTTCATATTCCATAAATCCTGCGGGCAAGCTCCAATCACCGGCCTTGGGATCGTATTTCCTTTTCACCAGTAGTACTTGTCCATCTTGGAACAGGATAACCGCCGCTGCCGGAGCCGGATTCAGGTAGTGGATGAATCCACATTCGTTACATACTGGGCGAACCCGTCCATTCTCGCTCCCTTCCGCCAACGGATGGCCGCATCGTGGGCAATATTTGTACTGCAAGCTTACTCCGAACATAATCATCAAGACAATCAATATGACGGTCGCAGCGACTTTGGATAGTAAGCCGCGGCGCGCATCGACTCAAGCAAATGGCATTGAAAGTTTCTTGGCGCCGGGCCCGGCCTCGCCTCAGAATAGTCAATCCTTTGCTTGCCGTAGAAACTCTTCCATCGCATCAGCCAAAGCATCCGCCACCTTTTGCCGGTATTGCGCAGACCCGATTTGCATCTCTTCCTCAGGATGCATGATAAAAGCAGGCTCAACCAGCACCGCCGGCATTTGCGGCGGACGGCACAATGCCAAATTATCGTAGAATAGTCCAAAGTCCGGCAGCTTTAGCTTCTGCAACAACTTTCTATGGACCAGCCTGGCCAATTCATAACTTTGCGGGTGATAGTAATAGGTGCTCGTCCCACGACTCTTAAAAGGATTCACTCCATCCGGAAGCGCGTTGTGGTGCAAACTCAGCAAGATATCCGCGTCTAATGCCGCCGCGATGCGTGGTCGAGCGTTCAACGAAGCTCCTTCTTGGCCGTTTCGCGTCAAATACACGAAAGCGCCTTTTGCCTCCAGCTTTTGCTTCACCGTTTCGGCGAGCAAAAGATTCACTTCACGTTCAGACAAACCAGTGGGCCCAACCGCGCCTGCATCCGGGCCATGTCCCGGATCGAGCAGGATGAACAGACCTCGCAGCGGTGAATGCGGCCAACGTCGCAGTTTCGGCGGCTTCTTAATGTCCAACACGAAATCGTCGTTCTCATCATAAAAGGCGTTGTAACCCCACTGCTGCTTCTCGTTCAATTCGATACGCAGCTCAAAAGTCCCCCGCGCCGTCTGCGTCCAGCGAATCTCCCGAATCAACGGATCGCTAAAGTCGTGCCGGATCCAGTCCGTATCGGCGTCGATGCCATAAAATAAGACCCGGAGCGACTGCGGCTGAGTCATCTGCTCTATACGAAAAGGAACTCTTACTCCTGTAAACACCAAGACGCGTGACTTTTTTCCGCGATTTTCCGTACGGACGACGCTCACCACAGAACGCGGCGGCGGCGTGCCGTCCGGCAGCAAGCGCACGTTCCAGCTCTCGACCCAGGCTTCTTCATGATCCGCCAAGCGCGCCCGCAGAAATGAGCCGGCCTGCCCATCGATCCAAAGCCGCACGCCTTTGGGAAGAAAGTAGTAGTATCCCAAATACGGCGCAGTGCGCAGGATGCCGAGGTCCGGAATCAGCTCCCCGACCTGCGGCAAAGAATTGTCAATGATGGTCAAATGTCCGGGGGCCTCGACTGTTAAGGTGTCGTTCGCCGCGTTGACGAGCTTGAAAGTAATCTTTCGCTTTTCGCCCCAATCCAACGGCTGAAGCAAATAGCTGCCCGAATAGAAGCCTTGGCCATGCCTGGCCGACTGCGCGGCTTGTCCGAACACCGTTTCTCCCCAATAATCATCGGCCGTGACCGCCGTTTCTACCATGGGAATACCCTCACGAACGCCTTCGATGCTAAAGCTTGCTTTGCATTTCGGCGTTCCGAGGAAGGAAACCCTGAAGAGGTCGCCTTGATGGAGCCGCCAGTCTCGCTGCGGAAGGATCGATTCCGCATCGATGCCAAGCGAATCACCTCGGGGGGCTTTGAGCAGCGGAGGTATCTTCACGTGGCGTTGCAGACGGAAGGAGTCCGCACCAGACACCGCCAAGCAGTCAAAAACAAAATCGCCGGGCGTGATGGGAAGATAGGCCAAGAAAGCGCCGTTGGCATACAAAGGTACTTCAAAGCCATTTATCGAGAGTTGGGCGTCTGCCGGCTTTACTTGACCGAAAATAAACGTTGAATCTTTGCTGGCCGCGGTCACAGTGCGGCCTTCTCGTGGATACACGATATTGATTCTTGGTTCAGCAGCCTGCAAAGTTGTTAGCATTCCCAACCAACAGAGCAGCAGGAGAGAGCAGCAGCCTCTTAAGATAGTGGGATTGAACATGAACCCGCTCCGGATTTCCTTTTTCTGGCGGTTATTCTCACACAGGTTTACAGGATCGAAGAGCAACCGATCACGGGGATGCAAAAGTTGACAGGATAACACGATATTAAGGATAGACAGAATAATTGACTCAGATTATTATCTCGTTGATCAAAGCACAATCCTGATAGTCAAGCGGTCTCTGTTTAAGAAACAGGCATGTCATCAGGAAAGCAAATGCCCATGTGTACAAGACACAAAACGCCAGAAATTAATCCTGTGAATCATTGCAGTCCTGTTATCCGGTCAATAAAACTCTTGACAACAGTCAGTCCCTGTGATCGGATCCATCGAAGAGCTGAAGATCAATGGTACACGAATAACGGAATCGTGCCATCCTTGACAAGGGCATCCGCGGTGCTGCCAAAGAAAAACTCGGCAACCGAAGAACGGCTATAGGCGCCCATCACCACCTGAACCGGCTGAAGCTTCTTGGCGGTTTTCAGAATGGCCTCGGCGTGATCGCCTGCCATGGAGATGGTCTCAGCCTTGATCCCGTGAGATTTCAGGTAATCTGCCATACTGCGCAACAACACTTGATTGTGATTTGGATCGTCCGAGACGGTCAGCAGCGTGTATTTGGCCGGTATTTTTTTGGTGATGAGAACGCGCATCCTGATGGCGCGAGCAGCCTGCACCGAGCCGTCATAGGTTAACAGAACGTTTTCGTGAGGCTGCATCCTCTCCGGTACGGCCAGAATAGGCGACGCGGATTGATCCAGCAGTTTCTTGAGCGTATCATGTTCTTCATCCTGCGTTTCAAAATGATAAAATGTCCGCAGGCCGACAATGGTCAGATCCGTGAGCTTGGACTGCTCGATGATTTCCTTGAATGGAACGCCCGAAGCTGAAAAAAGCTGATGCCTAACTTTTGCAGCTTGGCATTTTTCTTTAAATTCCTGCAAGAATGCTTGCGTCTTTTGCATGGCATCCTGAAGCTTGTACTCCTTTTCTTTTTCCGCAAAATGAATGGCGCCCACCGGCGCACCGCCCAGATGTTTGTCGATGCCCGGCAGATCGATGACAGCCATTCCCAGCAAACTGGCGCGGTAAGCTTTTGCCAACTGAATACCCGCTTCCGTGGCGCTGGCTGCGTATTGGGAGCCATCCAAACCAATCAGGATTCGTTTCA
>DYKH01000043.1:7361-39906 GCA_020722685.1 Caldithrix sp.
GCGAAGATTTTCCACGCTGTCGCAGGCCACGATTTTTCCTTGATGAATAATCCCGACGCGATGGCAGATTTTTTCCACGGTATCCAGAACGTGCGAGGAGAAGACAATCGTGGCCCCGCCGGCGCACCGGTCTTGAAGTATCTGCTTGAAGCGATGGGCGCTTTCCGGGTCGAGGCCATTGGTGGGCTCGTCCAGCAAAAGCAGCTTGGTCTCAGCTATGAGCGCCGCCGCCAAAGAAATCTTTTGCCGCATGCCATGCGAGTAATCGGCAATCAGCTCGCCGGCTTTATCCTGCATGCCAAAATCGTCCAACAGCTCTTCGATCCGCCGAGCGAGCCGGCCTTCTGATATATTTCGTAGCTTGCCGACGAATTCAAGGAATTCTCTCCCGGTCAGGTATTCGTACAAGACCGGCTCTTCTGCCGCATAGCCGATCTGTGACTTACATTGCTGGGTGTGGGTCAAGGCATCCAGGCCGGCGATTCTGATTTCTCCGGCTTCCGGTCTGATCAAGCCGACCAACGACTTGAGCAAGGTGCTTTTTCCTGCGCCGTTCGGGCCGATCAGGCCGAATAACTCTCCTGCCTCGATTTTGAGCGAAAGCCCGTCCAACGCTTTCACCCCATCATAGGATTTCCGAACATCCCTAATCTCGATCATGAAAGCACCTCCACGGCGGTCATCCGTCGCTGCACGCGAAAAATGGCATAGTAACCGAAAAACAGAAACGCGACAGCGAGCGGCGGAAACAGCAGGATGGTAAAAAAGGCTGCCGCCGTGATGATGTAGAGATTGTACCATAGCGGCGCGTAACGGGCATACGGGTAGGAATACAGGGCAAAGTTGTTTTCAACAAAAATCAATGTTACCGCCGCAAACAGGGACAACACCAGACTCTGCAACATACCGATCCATCCGGGAAAGTGGCGGACAGCTAATGCAAGATGACCGGTGAGGATCAGCCATAGGCAGGGCAAGAATCCCACCCAGAACTTGCTCCACCAATGCTGTTTGGCTGAGACCGGGTGCGATCTGATCACCTGCAAGCGTTCGATTCCTTCTTCGTTGAATTTGAAGGCGGCATTGGCCAAAAAATAGCTTGCGGCGATACTCAGGAAAAGCAGCCACTGGGCGGCATCCCGGCCTTCGCCGGACCTCAGAATGGCGCCAAGGATTGCCAACAAGAATGCCATGAAAATGGCCAAAAACGTCTTGTAGGAGCGAACGGCAAAGAGCATGTCCTTGTGTACCAAAGGTGTCAGCTTCCTTGGAACCGGACAAAGGTAGGCGCTCATCAAGAAACCAAAACCCCTTCCGGTTCTTCTGCGCGGCGAAGCCTGCCACAGAGTATCGGGTGAAAACAGAAATCTGGTCACCAGCGAGTGATACACGAAGGCATGAGAAAGAACAAGAAACGTCACGGCGACAGTCAATGCGATCAGGCCCATCCGCAGAGGAGCATCTTGGGGCCATAGACGGACAAGGCCGATCGTTGCGAAGGCCAACAAAAAGGTCATGGACACCAGCCGCCGGCTCTTCCCGCCCGATCCCCTTCGCTCACCAATAAGCAATGATACTCCCATTCCCAAGAGCACAAATGCAAGATAGATCGCCGTCTGAAAAAGCACTTGCAGCAGAATCCCATACCAGGAAACTGAAAGCATGACGTAGAAAATCAGAGGAACGATAAGCCAAAGCGGCAGCAAAAGAAGAAACGGCAAAAGCAGATTGAGCAACTTTGCGGCAGCCAGCGTTGCGTCGGACAAGGGTTGAGCGAGCAGCAAAGAGAATTGGGGATTTCCTAACTTTTTTCGTGTACGCGCAACTCCGCTCAGAAAGAGAATTATCAAAAGACTTTTGCTCACTCCGCCATATAATCGACAGACCTCGTCGAGCTTACCTTTGCCGATCAGGCTGCTGAGATGCGCAATTTGACGAGAGAAGAGATCATAGCTCACGGCAGAAAAAAAGATGGCCAACTCTATCTTGGTGATTCTGTCGAGACGATGCGAAAGGTAGTTTTTGGCGGCCCGGTACTGCGCCGCCAAGATGCCCGAAAATGCCCGTAATTCCGCTTTCATCTTTTCTCTTGAGACAGCCGGCTAACAGGTCAAGTGAAAAGCTCCCATGATGCAGCCCGTTCCCTGCAAGTCATTGAATACCTCGCAAGCGGCTGAGGTTCTTGCCGCCACCAGGCGTATCCCTTTCGCAAGCAGGTACTCTTCCGTCTCCGGCAACACTTGCATCATGCCAAACTTGCCCTTGCCCACTACCAAGACCGCCGGATTTGTTTCCAGCAACGCGCTTTCGATGTCATTGATCGCCAGGGCATGCCCCTCTTTCCGCCACCAGTTCTCCTTCACCTTCTGATTGCAGACCAGCAAGTCCCGCGTGTAGACATGTCCGTCGATGGTTATCTGTCCAAACTTGTAGTCATCAATTCTCATTGGCTGGACCCCAAATTATTCTTTCAGAAACCACGAGTGGTCCTTTTCTCGGTAAGACACGATTGCCTTCCCTCCATTGTGCAAAAGCACTCGAAAGCACAAAAGGACAGACGAATTACAGTCATCAACATCGATCTCTTTCCATTGCCTCTCGACAGATTCAACACTCACCATCTCACCATCGATTTCGATGCAACGAGGGAGCTCCGGACTTTTGTACCCAGAGTATGCAATCACCCTGATGGGAAGAAGAATGGACCGTGCCATGATAATCTGCTTACCGAAAACTTTTCCGAACCGTCCTTCTCAAACAGAAGTCTCTACGCCGTTCGCTATGCTCGCCAAAGGAGTATCTTCGCTCGTGCAATAGAACTGCCCAAGGTCGCGCTGCCGGCCGTTCCGAATGCGTCACCATCAAATCTTTCGCAAGCGGCGCACCTCGCTTTGACCCTGATTGTAATAGCTCAGTTGCGCGCCATAGAAATTCAGCCTCAGCCAAATTTTGGCCATGATAAAAGTCTGTTGGATCACAACTGCCAAAATAAGGATGAGCACCTGGCTTGGATTGATCAGGCTGTCCAGCAAGGCGAAAAGCAAAGTCAATCCTACCCCTACCAGGCTCAACAGCAGATACAAGCCGCCGGCATTGGCTAAATGGCGAACCGCAAACTTGAGTGCATACCAGATGCACAACCAGGAAGATTCTTTTTTCTCCACGACCAGGATGATCTTGGCGTAGTCGAAA
This sequence comes from Caldithrix sp., assembly GCA_020722685.1. The sequence continues at coordinate 10,554 of DYKH01000043.1, forward strand.
ATCATATTAACGAAAATAACGATGAGCAAGAGCAGCAAATAGCCGATCAAGTTGATGAACCAAGCCGCGCGGTCGGATAGCCAATCTGCCGTCAAGCCGTCTATGATGCCAAATATGGCCGGGCTGAAAACCTTGTACACCAACAGGAGCACCAGCATGGCCGTCAACGCCAGGGCGAAAAAGTGGTGGAAGTAGAGTCCGGCGTTGGAGAAGAACCGGCTGGTAGAGAATTTGCGCTTCTCCTCGGCGAATAGGCCGATGATGCCGCCGTTCATAAAAGCAGACAAAAACAAATAAGCTATTCCGAAGACAAAAATCCAAGCGCCGAAGGAGGTAAATTTTCCGGTAAGCAGCAGCTCCAAATTGTCAAAGATGGCTCCAAAGCCGCCGCTTAAACTGGGACGAAAGGTCTTCTCCAATCCTTCCGCCTGGAAATTGAATTCGGTCCACCATTCATGGTCAAAGCCTTGCCATAGCTCGTCCCGAACACCGCTGCTGCCAAGCGCCTCGTGCAGGCTGATGTACATGGGAACGGCGAGCAGCGCCGCCAAGCTGAAATTGACAGCATAAATGATGGGAATGATTTTTATGTGTTCAAAGACGAGGGCAAGTCCGGTTTTGAAGGATTTGATGATATGCATCTATCGTGCTCCGCTCAATCTATGAGTGTTGATCGATTCGTCGGCCAAAGAAAGGCCTTACGAAAAAAACGCCACCGTTTCCAAGAAATGCTGCAACCAATACATCCATTTGCTGGCCCAGCGAATCGCGGCGCCGCTGTGGCTTTCCCGGTATCGGCTGTTGTTGGAGTAATTCAAGTCCATTACCAGCTTTCGTTCCGGATCCACGTCCGCCCGCATGACCTTTGCGGAGCGCAGGTAGCTGAACCGTTTCCACAGGTCATTGCCGTCCCATTTCTCGTTGATAATTTCCCCATCCTCGAATTGGATGCGCACCTCCACAGGAATACGCAATTCTCCCAGGCGGCGCACCAGCACATCCGACTCGAAACGCGAGCTTTTCTTCTTTTCGTCATAAGGATGATATTGCCGACTGTCCTCTTCTCCCACCAATCCCACCGCTTCGACATACGGCCTGGAGCTGACCTCGGTGACGGCATAGTCCAGAACTCCGGTTCCGTCGAGCATTTGCCGGAAAAACCAATCCATCGGCTGGCCGGCGACCTCATTCACCACATCGATGAAATCCTGCGGCTTGGGATGCTTGAAGACATACCGGCCTGCGTAGGTCTTCATGATCCTGCTAAACACTTCGTCGCCCAAATAGCCTTCTAGCGTCCAAAGCATGAGCGCCGGCTTTTCATAAGCATTACAGCCGTAACTGCCGCCGTCCATCATGGTGAAAGGAAGCTTGCCCATAGCATCCTTTGCTGCGTGAGGGCGAAAGTCCTCCAGCCGCCGAGTTCGCTGTTCGATTCTAACGCCGGGAAAAGCCAAAGGAACTGCAAACCCATCTTTCGTCAAATAAGACTTGGCATAAAAACGCGAGCCGTAAGCCGCATTCTCGCACCGGGTATCCGAGTAAGAATTAAAACCCTCATCCATCCAAGCATCTTCAAATTCGTTGTTGCCGATCAGTCCGTACCAGAACTGATGTCCGGCTTCATGCACGGTCAAGGCGTGCGGTACTTGCGTCCCTTCCGGTGTGAGCCACTCCACCTCGGTGGTGAACAATGTCGGGTATTCCATGCCGCCGGTTTTGCTGCGCCAGGCCGCGTCCACAATGGTGATTTGCTTGTAGGGGTAAGGGACATACCATAGACCATAGTGCTTGAGGGTGTTCGCCGCGGCATCAAAGAAGGCGTTCACATACTTTTGGTGTTCGGGTTGATAGAGCAATCGCATTTGCACGGGCGGCAATTCCGCATGCTCGAACCTTCGTTTTGCGACCTTGAAGCGCGGGCAGGCGGTCCAGGCAAAATCGTGAACGCAATCCTGCTGGAAGCGATAGGTGACGGTGCCGTCGCTGTTGGCGGTAGAATCGGTCATGACCCCGGTGGCGCCGACCACGTACTTTTTCGGAACGGTTAAAGAAACGTCATAGCTTCCGTAGTCGGCATAGAATTCGGTATTGGTGTGGAACTGATGGCAGTTCCATTTGCCATTTTCCAACACGGCGATTTTGGGGAACCATTGGCCGGCGAAAAAATAGTCGCTGCGAAACCCCGTTCGCGGAGCGTTGAACGGGAGTTTCGCTACAAAGGTGAGGCTGACATCTACGGTTTCATTGGGGCCGACAGATGCCGGCAGCCGGACGGCAAAAACGGTTTCATCAGCAGGATTCTGGTCGTCCGGTTGGACGTAACGGAAGGTCGGCAGCAAATCGGCATTGGCAAAAGCCGCACTGTTGGCCGAGATGGCTTGTACATCCAAAAAGCCCCAGCCGTCTCGGGGCCGATTAAATAGCTCGCGCGGATAGCGAGCCAGTCCCTGTGCAGCCTCTTTGAGAAAGGTGCTTTGGGTATTTTTGAAGGCATTTAGGTAGGCATGAAAGTAAAGCTCGGAGATGGGCTGGTCGGATGTGTTCCTCCATTTCAAGAGTTCGGTCCCCGTGATGGTCTTGGCGTCCGGATGGAGAGCAACCTGCATCTGATAGCTGACAATCGGATCGCAATTCAAGCTTTGCCCCGCGACGGCCGTAACGCAAACGAACAAAAAGAACAACGCAATACTGTACTTGATCATTCTCAGATCTCCCATGGAAAAAAATCAAAACAGCACAAAAAGCCACACCGCGGATTCTTACATAGGTATATAAGCCTTCGCTGCTGATGACCTTTCGCGGGGGAGCCGGAAGTTGAAGCGTGCTTCCGCTCTCCGCAAAAGTATTCGAAGACATCGCATTGATCTCCCCCCTTTCATAGCTACAAAAGCCGAGTCTAAAAGGCCGGAGACTTGTCAGCAACTCCTATTTCAGGGAATCGATGACTTGTCGAAAGGCAGCGATGTGGCGCGGCGTGGTTCCACAGCATCCGCCGATGATCGTGGCCCCGGCGTCGATCAGCAACGGCACTTTTTCCGCCATCATTTCCGGAGTCTCCTCGTAGACGGTCTTGCCGTTCACCAGTTTGGGCAGCCCGGCATTCGGCTGCACAATCAGAGGCAGTCCGGTGTACCGCCGCATCTCGGCAACGATTTCGATGGCCCGGTCGATGCCTATGCCGCAATTTGTGCCCACCACGTCCGCGCCGGCAACCTCCAGCTCACGGGCGGCGGTCAGGATGTCGATGCCCATGATGGTGCGAAAGCCGCGCGCCCCGAGCTCGAACGACATGGTGGCAATGACCGGCAACTGGCATACATTCTTTGCCGCCTTGATGGCGAGCTTGGCCTCCTCGATGTCGGACATGGTTTCGATGACGATCACGTCGGCTCCACCGTCCGCCAAACCCTTGATCTGCGTCTCGTATCCCGACAACAATTCCGCTTCGCTGATTTCGCCCATCACCAGAATGGCGCCGGTTGGGCCGACGGAGCCGGCCACAAAAACATCCTCGCCGGCGCCCCGGCGCACCAGTTGAGCAGCAACCTTGTTGATCTCGTAGCAAATCTGTTCCAGTCCGGAGCTTTTCAGCTTGCGCGGACTGGCGCCAAAACTGTTGCTGGTTACTGCCTGGGAGCCGGCCTCGGCGTAGGAGCGATGAATTCGTTCCACGATTTCCGGATGCTCCCAGTTCCATCGTTCCGGCTTCTCTCCTGCCGGCAAGCCGTTGGCCTGCAGCTCAGTGCCCAAACCGCCATCGAACAGAAAAATACCCTCGCCAATTCTTGCCAGGAAATCATTCTTCAAGACTGCATCCTCGTCAAGGTTCAATTCGATCTACTATCTTGTAGTCCATTTCATACTTTTTATGGAATTTCTCCGCAAAGTTCCTGGCCAGCGACTTGGTCTCGAACTTGCCGAGCCATACCAGATACAGTTTTCTACCCTCTTGCCGTTTTTCCACGACTTCAACGTGATATCCCGCCTTCGTCAATTTCTTCCCGACCCTGCGTGCATTTCCCTTGTTGCCGAACGCTCCGATCTGAATCGAATATCTGTATTTGGTTGGAGGCAGCAGCCGGTCGCTGCTCTGCGAAGTCGCTGCATCGCTTTCTGCGAAACGGGCAGATTCCAGATCGTAGATCGCCAAGTCCGCGTAGGGAGAGCGGGGAGAATTTTCCACAAAAGCTCTGAAGAAAACTTTGGCCGAATCGAGCTTTCCCTCCGCCTGATAACACTGGCAATAGAAATATTGCGCATCATCCTTCAACTGAGATTGCGGGTACCGGCGAGAAAGCCGGGAAAAGTATTTGCGAGCCTCATCATACTTGCCGCGCGCATAGTAGAATTGGCCCAGCCGGAAAAGCGCTCGATCGGCGTAATTGGAATCCTGATGGCGCTCGGCTATGGCGGCAAGGGTCTGCACCGCCTTTTCTACATGATTCTGCTCAGATAGGCCACTCAGATAGAGAACGCTTGGGTGGTCAGGATGCTGCTGCCGCACCAGCGGCAAAAGCTGCAAGGCCTCATCAAAGCGATCCTCATCGATCAGCTTCTCCAGTCGTTGTAGCTTGTCCTGCCCGAGACAAAGGCATGGAACCGCCAGCACCAGCACTAACAGAACCAACGAGGCGCTTTTTGAGGGAGCGATTCTCACGACTGCTATCCTCTTTTAGCAGAGTTCCAGGCTTTGCAGGACGGGCAGCGCCAGAAATAATCCACCGCTTCATGGTGGCAGTTTTGGCAGACAAATCGGCTAAAAGTACTCAGGATCGCATTGGAAAGCTCAGCCGCTATGTCAGCGGCAGCTTCCTCCCGGCCCATTTTGCTTTGCAGCCTGACCAACATCAGCTTGGCGTCCAAACGATTCGGGTCGACCGCCAGCGCCCGCTCGCAACTCTCGACGGCGCGGTTCAATTCACCTTTCTTCTCATATATTTCCGCCAAGCCCAATAGTCCGGAAACAACCGCAGGATGGTCCTTTTCCAGTTCCAGATAAATCCGCTCCATCATGGCAAATTGCCCCAGATCGTATAGAACCTGTTTCAAGCGTGCGAAAGCAAGATCGGCAAACTGAGGAATGCGCTTGATATAGTCGTCAAGCACTTCCAGCGCGTCCTTGCTGCGCTCCTCGCGGATGTAGCTGTCGGCAAGCTCGAGATAGGCTGGGACGCAGGCAGGGTCCTCTTTTATCGCTTCGCGAAAACAGACACGGCCATCATGCTCGCGTTTCGCCCTGACGTTTTGCAATCCTTGTTCGACTTTATAGGCGGCCAGTCGAGTGCTTTTCTCCTGCTTGGAATAGCGATTGTTCTTGCGAATGATTTCGTAGGCGGCTTGCCAATCGCCCATCTCCTCGTACAAGGAGAGCTGCATGTCCAAAGCCCACTGGTTGCGACGATCGGTGCTGAGAATACTCTCACAGGCGGACAGGGCCTGCTGCCATCGGCCTAGAGCCTGGTAGTCTTGGGCCAATGCTTTCATCACGCTGATACGCTGATCGTCCGGCAGCACGGGTCGGACGGCAAGATCACGATGGATCTTGAGCGCCTTGTCCGGTGTGCCGGACTCGCGCAGTATATCGCCGATTTTGACATAGGCGTCGACGAAATCCGTATCCAGGCGAACGGTGGCTTGCAGCTTCTCCAAGGCTTTATCTTTTTCACCGGCTATCAAATAATTCAAGCCTGCGATGTAATTGAGCTGCGCTTCTCCCCTTTGCCCGCCTTTTCTGCGAAAGACCACAGCGAACAAGAAAATCAAGACAGCAGTGACGACGCCCACCAGCGCAACTAATTGAATGTGATCCATCAATTACTCCTCAACCGGCTCGTTTTTTTCTTCTCCTTCAGCTTTCTCACGTTCAGGCTGCGGTTCCTGCTCCGCCGGCGGAATAGATTCCTCCACGGAAATATTGCGCAAGCGGTCCAACTCCTGACGATACCGCCTTAGCTCCTTCCGGCAGCGACGGTTTTCATTCTTTAGGGAAACGATCTGAAAAATCGAAATCACCAGCCAGAAAACGATGCCGCCGGCAAATGAAAGATACATTACCACCCAGAGCGGCAAAACGCGCGTCTGCCATTGCAAAAAGCTGACGGTAACCGACTCTTGGGTGTTGGACATGGCAAAACCGATGATCAAGATGACAAGCAAAGCACCCAAAATCCATTTAATGACCCACATGAGGCCTCCAAATTTGCGGTGAATGGAATCGGCGGTTCTGAGGTTGCAATATTTCAGAAAAACGGGTGTTAAAGCTGGCGGGAGAATGTAAAACAGAAAGATTAAATTTCAAAGGAAAAGATTCATTTGCAGTATGGGCGCTGTGACAGGAGTGCGCACGAGTCATTCAGGAGTGTAAGATGGAAGGAGAAAATATTCTATTTCCAGAGGGGAGTACGCCATTTTGGACTCGCCATCTTGAAATCCGGGAGCGAAAAAAACAAAAGCCGCCAAACTCAACCCATTTTTGAGCGAGCCTGGCGGCTGGTATTCAGCGAAATATTAGCCTACGCCTATTCTTTCACCTCAGATTCGGAGGATTAGTCGGTGGCGACTGGATCTTCCTCTTCCTTTTTCAATGCTACAGTCTCGGCTGCTTCTGGGGCCGGCTCAGCATCGGCACTTGGCGCTTCCGTTTCCTGCGAAGCGGGGGCGCTGACTTGAGCAGCCGGCGCAGGTTCACTTTCAGAGGCTTTGGCCTGCTCAGCAGCCTTTTGCTGTTCATGGGCTTCCGCAGTCGCCTTTTGCTTGGCATCTGCGTAAACCGCGGCTTTCTCGGACAGCACGATCTTTTTGTTTTCCTTGTTGAATTCGATCACCACCAAAGAAATCGGATCGTCGATCTGATAGCCGTCGGCCGGTTTGGACAAGCCGGTCTTAGCCAACTGCGACATGGGCACAAAACCATCCACGCCTTCCGGCAGCTCGGCGATCAATCCCTTCTCGATGAGCCGGACAACTTTGGCCTCGACCCTCGTGGTTGGACGATACTTGTCCTCGAAAGAATCCCAGGGGTTATCCTGAGTCTGTTTGTAGCCGAGGGAAATGCGACGATTGTCTCGATCCACGTTGAGAACCACCACCTCGATCTCATCGCCTTTCTTCACCACTTCGCCGGGATGGCGAATCTTTTTGGTCCAAGAGAGGTCGGAAATGTGAATGAGACCGTCGATTCCCTCTTCCAGCTCGACAAAGGCGCCAAAGTTGGTCAGATTGCGTACCTTGCCGGTATGCCGCGAGCCGATCGGATAGCGCTCGGACAAGGTTTCCCACGGATCCGGTTCGAGCTGCTTGAGCCCTAAGGAGATCTTGCGTTCATCCTTGAGAATGTTCAGAACGCGAGCTTCCACCATTTCACCCACCGCAAGTATCTTGGACGGATGCTTGATGTGCTGGGTCCAGGACATTTCCGAAATGTGAATTAGACCTTCCACACCCTTTTCCAGCTCAACGAATGCACCATAGTCGGAAATGCTAACCACCTTGCCGCGCACGGTAGAGCCGACGGGATATTTGTTTTCCACGTCTTCCCAGGGATGCGGCTGCAATTGTTTGAGACCCAGAGATATGCGGTCCTTTTCTTCATTGTAGTCGAGAACGACGACTTTGATCTTTTCATCCAAAGCAACGACTTCGGAAGGATGCGCGACGCGGCCCCAGGACAAATCATTGATGTGCAAGAGACCGTCCACGCCGCCCAGGTCGATGAACACGCCAAAGTCGGTGATGTTTTTGACCGTGCCTTCAAGAATCTGCCCGCGCTCGAGGTCGTGGAGAATCTTATCGCGCTGGCCTTTCATCTCTTGCTCGACCAAGACGCGGTGCGAAATCACGATGTTCTTGCGCAGGTTGTTGATCTTGACGATCTTGAAATCCATCACTTGACCGATCAATGCGTCAAAATCGCGAATGGGACGAACATCTATTTGTGAACCCGGGAGAAATGCGTCCACGCCGTTCAAGTCAACTACGATTCCGCCTTTTATACGCCGGACACATCGACCCTGAATGGTGTCACCCTTTTCGTAAGAGTCGTTGATCTTCGCCCAGACACGCATGAAATCCGCTTTCTTTTTGGAAAGCACCAAAAAGCCTTCGGCGTCTTCCACGTCATCGATATAGACTTCGATGTCATCGCCGATGGCGATGTCAGCGGGATTATCGAATTCCTCGATGGGGATGGCGCCTTCTGATTTGAAGCCGATATCGACAGCGACTTCCTTATCGTTTACCGCCAGCACCTTACCGACCACCACTTCACCGGTTACGAAATCGGACAAAGTTTCTTCGTAAAACTTGGCCATGGACTCGAACTCTTGCTCAGAGTACTCTTCCTCGAGGCGGTCCAGGTCTTCAAGCGTTTGTGGTGTACCCGATGGGCTGGGAAGCGAAGGTTCGGCCTTTGCTTCTCCCGATGAATCTGAACCTAAAGCAAAATTCGTCTGCTCGCTGGCAGGCATCTGTGGTTGATCACTCGCAACTGCCCCAGCGCCGTTAGCGTCCGGCGTAAGCAGCGTTCCTTCTTCATCACCTCCTTTTTCTACAGACATTTTTTGCTTCAACTCATCGTTGAGCGTTTGGGGGTTGGTTTGTTCGTTCATGATTAAATTAATCCTCCTTTTGATTTATTTTTAGCCCAACTGGGCAAGCTTTTCTAAATAATCTTGAACCTGCTGCAATTGCCACACGGGTGTGGAAGCGCCGCCGGTGATACCCACGGTGTCAGCGGCTTGCAGCCAGGAGCGTTCCAAATCAGCAACGGATTCAATCCGGTAGCTGCGCGGATTTGCCTGTCGGCAGACCTCGTGCAAAACCGCAGTATTGGAGCTGTTCTTCCCCCCTACGAAAAGAACCACGTCAACGGAAGCTGCAAAGCGGCTCATCTGTTCATGGCGCCGGTTGATCTGCGCGCAGGTTGTGTCCAGGGCGATCAGATCCGCACCTTGCGCAGATAATTTCTCACGAATGCGCAGAAATTTGGCCTGATCGACCGTGGTCTGCGCCAGCAAGAAAACCTTGCGGGAGAGATCGATCCGCGCCAGATCGGATTCATTCTCGATCACGACTCCGTCATTGTCGCAATAGCCCAGCAAACCGGTGACTTCCGGATGTCCGGGCTTCCCCACGATGGCGATCTGATAGCCCTGCTCGTGGTGCTTTTGCACCAACTGCTGCAAGCGACGCACGACCGAGCAAGTGGCATCAATTAGAACGACCCCGGCAGCATCCAGCTTTTGCCGCAATTGTCTGGCAATTCCATGCGTTCGCACCAGCACTCGACGGTTCGTCAAAGACGAAACATCCTTCGTGTCTTCCACTCCCTCCTGACTAACCGTTTGCAAACCCTTTTCCGCCAGCCGCTCCATTTCGCGCTGGTTGTGAATGACCGGACCCAACGCCAATACCTCGGCCTGTTGCGACAAACTCTCTTCAGCCATTTTCAGCGCCCGTCGAACGCCCGGACAAGGACCGGCTTGGGGATCAATAATAATTCGCATCGTCACGCGCTTGCCGCGCCCCTTTGTCGGGCTGCGTTCACAACAAAGCTCACCTGCTGCTCGATACTCATGTTGGAAGTATCCAAAACCACCGCGTCCTCCGGCTTTTTCAGCGGGCTATGTTTTCTCATGCTATCGTCATCGTCGCGGCGCTTGATGGCCGCCATCAGCTCATCGGAGCGGAGGTGGATGCCGTTTTGCGCCATTTCTGCCTGGCGCCGCCGCGCCCGCTCTTCCAGCGAAGCCACCAGGTAAATCTTTAGATCGGCATCGGGAAAGACGACCGTCCCAATATCTCGGCCTTCTGCTACGACTCCTGCGTTCTTGGCAAAGGCGCGTTGAAGCTCAACGAGCACTTTCCGCACGCCGGGATTGCCAGCCACCGGGCCGACGGCTTCCGTCACCTCAGGAAGGCGGATGGCTTCCGTCACTTCCTCCCCATCGAGGAACACCTGCAAACCGCTTCTGCGCGGTCGCAAATCAATCTTGCACTTTTTGGCAATCTGGACGATTAGCTTTTCATCGGCAAAATCCGCCTTCTGGCGAAGGGCCGCCAGAGTAACGGCGCGGTACATTGCGCCTGTGTCCAAATGCAAAAATCCTAACGCCTGCGCCACCAGCTTGGCCGTGGTGCTTTTTCCGGATCCCGCCGGGCCATCGATGGCGATGATAAAGCTTTTCCGTTTTGCCGTCAAAGGATGCTTCCTACGACGCCAGCTTGGAGTCTTCTTCCAATCCCACCATGCTCTTGAGCTGATTTATTTCTTGTCGATTAAGCAGTCGCCATTTGCCACGCTCAAGGTCCTTAATGTTCAAGTGACCGAATTGGGTACGCTTCAATGATTTTACCTGATAACCCAGCGCCTCGAACATTCGCCGCACTTGGTGCTTTTTGCCTTCGCGCAGACGAAGCTCGACCTGTTGGGCGCTCTCGGCATAAAAGCCGGCCTCGCAGGGTTTGGTCCAGCCGTCTTCCAACTTTAATCCGTTCGTTAAAGGGGCAAAATCTTTCGGATCGAACTCGCGATCCAGCTTGACGCGATAGGTTTTGCTGACTTTGAAGCGCGGGTGCATTAGACGGTGAGCGACTTCGCCGTTGTTGGTCAACAGCAACAGCCCTTCGCTGTTAACGTCCAACCTGCCGACGGCAAACAATCGTTCCCGAAACTTGACCAGATCGAAAACTGTTTTGCGCCCGCGCTCGTCGTTGCTGGTGGTCACATAGCCTTTTGGCTTGTTTAAAAGAACAAAGACTTCCTTCCTGGCCGGCCTGACGACGTTGCCGTCAACGCGAACCAAATCCGTTGACTCATCGATCACGGTGCCCAGCTCGACCACGGGTTTACCATTGACGGTCACCCGCCCGGCTTTGATGATTTCCTCCGAAGCACGCCGCGAAGCCAGGCCGCACAGCGCCAAATACCTATTGATTCGCATCATTTTCCATTTGTTGCGCAGCCGCTGGAGCCAAGCTTATCTCGTCTTCGACCGCAACCGGCTCCACCGGCCGGCTATCACTCCCCTCCACGGGAGGAACACCTCTCGAGTGGCCATCCGCTGCCGATTCCGCCAGGAGATTTTCCTCCGGAAGTTCCTTGACCAGCCTCTCCCCTTCTCCGGCAGCCAACAATTCCTCCACCTCTTTCGGTTTGGGAAGATCGCTGATGTCATTGATGCCGAAGTAAAGCAAGAACTCTTTGGTGGTGGTAAACATGAGCGCCCGGCCCGGGCCGTGATCCCGGCCGGAGATGGTGATTAGTCTTCTTTCCAGCAGACCTTTGATAACGGCATCGGAATTGACGCCGCGGATGGCAGAGACCTCCACTTTGCTGACGGGTTGTTTGAAGGCGATGATCGCCAATGTCTCCAAAGCAGCTCTGGTGAGCCGCGAATAGGCTTTGGCGACATACATCTTTTTGATCCAGCGCGCGTATTCCGGTCTACTGGCAAACTGGTATCCTCCGCCGACCTTCTTAAGAAAGAAAGCGCGGCCATTTAGATCGTTCTCCAAACGCTGCAGCGCTTCCTGTACTTCCTCTTGACTGACGTTCTCAATCATGGAGCTCATCTGCTCGACGGATAACGGCGTGTCCGAAGCGAAGATGAGCGCTTCGACTATTCGAGTAAGTAGGTCTTTATTCATTCAGCCTTACTAATAGCAATTCTTCAAAAGGTCGGTTTTGGATGGCTTTGATAGCCTTGCGTTTGATCAATTCCAGAAGGGCGATGAAGGTGACCACCCAGACAATCTTGTCGTCATCGCGCCGGAAGAGCTCCGCAAACCTCACTTGCGCTTTCTCGGCAAGAATGTTTTGCAGATATTCGATGCGATCTTCCAAAGTAACGTTTATCTCTCTCACCCGATGGACGCTGACCTTTTTGGCCTTCGCCAAGAGCGAACGAAACGCTGCCACCAGATCAAAGAGCGTCACGTCCGAGCTCTCCAAAAGGTCCTCAAAGCCGTTTTCTTCAAACTTGAAGCTACCGCGCGGATAAAGCAGCAGCGACTTGTCTTCCTTGTCTTTGAGATCGACGGCGACGTCCTTAAAGCGCTTGTATTCGAGCAATCGGTGCACCAGTTCTTGGCGCGGATCTTCGATCTCCTCTTCTTCTTCGCCGTATGCCGGTCTCGGAAGCAACATCTTCGCCTTGATGCGCATCAAGGTCGCCGCCATGAGGATGAAATCGCTAGCAGATTCCAGGTCGAGAAGCTGGATGATCTCCAGGTACTCGAGGTATTGTTTGGTCACCACTGCGATGGGGATGTCATAGATGTCGATTTCGTTTTTTTTTATGAGAAAGAGCAAAAGGTCCAGCGGACCTTCGAATGATTCCAATTTGACCTTGTAGGGCATAAACCGGCAGCGGTGTTCTTTACGGGTTCAAATCCCAAGGTGTCATGAAGCCCGGAATTTGGAATGGTCATAAAATAATGAAGGCCGTTTATTCAACGGCCGCTTGTAGCGTAGAAAAATGATTGCAGTGAACCGCAATCTTTCAGGTCCAAGCGATTAGTTCATGAACAAATAGGGTTTCCAACATTCTTCGCTCACGCCGATCAGATGCTGGATAAAAAACAAGTGGGTCGGCCGGCGTGGTGGCCGACGCAGCGGCATGTGCGCCATTTCGGGGGTGCGATTGCCCTTCTTGTTGTTGCAGCGCACGCAGGCGCAAACAAGATTCTCCCAGCTATCTATTCCCCCTCGATTTTTGGGCACGACATGGTCCACCGTCAACGGGGTTTTGGAAATGCCGCAATACTGGCAGCGGTATCCATCCCGCTTGAGAATGTTTCGACGCGTGAGCTCCACTCGCTTGTGGGGAATACGCACATAGCAGATCAAGCGGATAATGCTCGGCAATGGGTATGCAATATGCTGAGCACGTACCCAACGCTCGCGTTTTTCGACTATTTCTACCTTTTGCAGAAATGCCAAGACTATGGCCTTCTTCGCGCTTACGACCGTCAATGGCTCATAGTTCTGATTGAGCAAAAGGACTTTCGCGCTTAACATGGAACATCGTATTTGACTTTTTTTCTGAGACTCCGCGTTGGTGGCCGTCGTTTCAAACGACGCCAACTTGAATTGCCATACTGCTCACGAATCTAAGCAAACGGAAGTTCGCTCCTGAAAGAAGCAAATATAGCGGTTTCATAACTAACTTTCCGGCCTAAATGGACAATATAAACGATCCCATTATGCCGTTATAAAATACCGTGCAATGTTCTAAGAGGTCTCTTCCGATGAGGACCTCAATGCCTTGAGCGGCCAAGGGGACGCCGATGGCCCGAAATGCGCTAAACTTGATGGCGATTCCGACCACTTCGATGAGCGCCGGATAGAAATTCTGTCTGGTATCGGCGTGCCATGCCGACACTACGGATACTACGTCCACGACCGGCAAATTGAGCTTCTGTACAATGACCACGTCGATACAAGTCGACGTTGCCCCGGTATCCATGAGCGCCACACCGGCAACCCGCTACGGCAGCGGCAATCCTTTCGCCAAAAGTTGCTGCGCAATGTTTTGTTCAATCCCGACCATCACCTGCACGATGGGTCCGCGTTCCTTCAAAACGACCGCAGGAGATAGAGCGCGGCTTGTTCCATCAGGCGACTGTTCTTACGCTGGAAGCTGCGTGTGAAGGATTCGCACAAAATAACCCTAAGGTAAAAGCGGGGAGCCTGATCTGTTCAGGGGCTTTTTCTATTCGGCGAATAAAGTACGATTCAAGTCCGAAAAGCGACGCTGCGGCTGTCAATGCCTGCTCGTTGGTGTCATAGACGCCGTTCATCTCCTCACCCTTCACCAGAACGAATTTGTCCGCATGCTGGTGAAGCCAATTTTCCAGGTTCTGCTCATAAAAGGCAAGCTCTTTTTCCAGCATAGGACTTTTCTTTTATGCCACCCCAATAGCAAACAACGAATATGCTCTTTGCCGAATTCACGAGCACGGCCGCCTGACGATTTTCAAGGCGAGCAAATTTATAACAAAATGCTCAAATAATCAAGCTCTTTCTGGTTGTTTCCCTATTGAGTTAGAATCCTTCTCAGGAAGCTAAGGGTAGCTTTTCCGCTTCATAAATGAGCATGATGGGAATATCATCCTCGACCCGGTAGCGCAATCCGACGAAGGAGGTGGAGACCTTGCCGCACTCCGTATCTTGGCATTTGCCATTAGCATCCACCGGCATGCCGCACTCGGGGCAATGGCGATTCTGACAGGTCAAAGTGTCCTTTTCGCTATCATACTGCAAGTCCCCTTTACAAGACGGACAGGCTAAAATGTCCAACAGTTCTTTACTGACCATAGTATCTCCCTGACTTGACAAAACACGATATTGAATGAGCCACAAATAATACGGCCGATTAAGCCGCTAAGCTTTTATGATAACCAAGGTGATGTCATCATTCTGCGGGGCCACGCCGCGGTGTCTTTCTACATCGGCAACAATGGAATTCACCAATCCTTCTGCAGACAATCCGCGCTGCTGTTGAAGGATTCGGATCAACCGTTCTTCGCCATATTCATTGCGCTGAGCATCCATTGCCTCACTGATCCCATCCGTGTAAAGAAGAAGGATATCATCTCGTTGCAAGCGAACCTCCGCCGGTTCGAACCGCGCGTCATTTTTCAGACCCAAAGCCAAACCTCCGGTACCGAGCTGTCTTGATTCCCCGTTTTGGCGCAGGAAAATCCCGGGATTATGTCCGGCATTGACAAATAAGACGCGACCCGTATCCGGCTCCAGCACGCCATAAAAAAGCGTGATAAACATGTGGTGAGGAGCAGAATTAAAAATAAGGCGATTCATTTTTGCCAGCAACTGGCCCGGCATGAGGGCTTCGCTGTCGCCGGCATGGGCATGCAGCGCCGTGCGCAGGGTAGCCATCAAAAAAGCCGCCGGGATGCCCTTACCCGCCACGTCGCCGATGGCAAAGCCAAGACGCCCGCCATCCAACGGCACGAAATCGTAATAATCTCCGCCAACCATTGCCGAAGGGAGATTGAGACCGGCAAACTGATAGGAGCCGATTTGCGGCAGTTTTTTGGGCAACAGATTCTGCTGAATGTTCCGGGCGACGGAGATTTCATGTTCGAGCTTCTTTTTCTCCACTACCTGCGCATGCATGGCCGCTTGTCGGATGGCCAAAGCTGCATGGATCGAAAGCCCGTCAAGGAATTCTTCGTCCGCCGGACCGAACCTGCCGCTTTTCTTGTTCATGATCTGAAACACGCCAATGATGTTTTTCTCGGCATCCCGCATCGGCATACACAGCATGCTTTTGGTGCGGAAGCCGGAACGCTGATCATTGGTAGCCTTGAATTGTGGATGAGTATAGGCATCTTCCAGATTGACAATCTCTCCGGTTTGCGCCACATATCCGGCAATCCCGGTTCCCAACGGAAGTCGGATGTCGATCTTTTGCTCCGCATCGGATACCGTGCAGCGAATTTCCGCGCGCTCTCGGTCGAGCAGATAGATGGTACCGGCCTCAGCATCCGTCTTTTCGGTGGCAATGCGCAAAATGATTTCCAGCAACTGGTTGAGGTCCAGCGTGGAATTGAGCGCTTTGCTGGCTTCGATGAGTGAGCGGAGATACTCAATGCGGCGCTGTGCGGCCGCCAGCGAGGGCGTTTCAATTGGGGAAACCATTTCAATTTTTTCGTCCGCCATTTGCCTGGCCATTTCTTATTCGACCCAAACTCCCATCTTGCTAAATTTTTCGACCCGTCTGCGCACCAACTCCTCCGGCGATAGATGCGCCAGGGCGGCGAGTTCCTCTTTAATGGTCTCCTTCAGAATTGCTGCCGCTTGATCGTGATCGCTGTGCGCGCCACCTGCAGGTTCTTTGACTATTCTATCAATGAGACCCAATTCGGAAAGATCTTGCGATGTCACACGCATAGCCTCTGCCGCTTGCGGGGCGTTGGACGAATCGTGGTACAGAATCGCAGCGCAGCCCTCGGGCGAGATGACCGAATACCAGGTGTTTTCCAGCATCAACACCCGGTCGCCCACGCCGATCCCCAGCGCGCCGCCGCTGGCGCCTTCGCCGATGATGATAATCAGAATCGGCACCGGCAGATGCGACATTTCCAGCAGATTCCGCGCTATGGCTTCGGCTTGTCCCCGTTCCTCCGCACCAATGCCCGGATAAGCGCCCGGGGTGTCCACCAAGGAAATGACCGGGCGATTGAAGCGCGCCGCCATTTTCATGATGCGCAGCGCCTTGCGATAGCCTTCCGGATGTGGCATGCCGAAATTACGGCGCAGCTTTTCTTTGGTATCGCGCGCCTTTTGGTGACCGACAATGGCGACCGGCTTTCCATCCAATTTGGCAATGCCGGCGACGATGGCCGGATCGTCTGCATAGGCGCGATCCCCATGCAGCTCGACAAAATCGGTAAATATTCTCCCGATATAGTCCAACGTATACGGCCGATTGGGATGCCGCGCCAATTGCACGCGCTGCCAGCGGGTCAGCTTGGAGTAAATGTCCAGGCGCAGCTTGCGCGCTTTCGCCTCCAACCGCTCAACTTCCTCTTGCAGCTCTAAATCTTCGCTGAGCGAATACTCCCGCAGCTCGGCGATGCGCCGCTCGATTTCCACAATGGGCTTTTCAAAATCCAAAACAAAATTGGCCATGGTTACCCTTGTTCGCCTCCCTAACTCTTCCAAAGCGCTTTGATCAGAATCTCCATATCTAAAATGGGCGAATAGTTTTTCAAGTAGTAAAGCCGATATCTCTCCCGATCCTCTCGGGAGAGACCCAGCGAGCGATTGATCTGCTCCAATCCGGTCAGACCCGGCTTGAGCGAGTAACCGGCATCGCCATTTTGCATCTCGTACTGCACATCCAAGTCGCACCCCACCAAGCTCAGGTCGCCGCGTAAAACAGCAAACAATTTCGGCAAGCCTCTCCACCAAGGATGTTTGACCGAATTGGCTGCGAATTCAAAAAGAACGATTCTCCGCTTATCCAACCCATTGTGTTCCGTTCGTCGTAGGGCCGCTTTCTTGATCCACTTCAGCCAAGCCATGGCCGGCGCGAATACGAGGATCAGCAGACCTGAAAGCATGATGTCCAGAAGACGTTTGCTGGCGCGATAGAATTTGTAGTGCAGTTTGTATTCCAAATCGACAAAAGGAAGGTCTTCCAGATAGTCGATGCTGGCTTTGCCGATGATCACTTCCAGATTGCTGGGGACCAGCTTGAAGGTCACCTGCGTGCCGTGCGACCCGGCAATGACCGAGAGCATTTTGTCGTAGGGCAAATTGTCGGTGGAAAAAATAACCTCACGAATCTTCTCTTGCCTGACGATCTCCCGCAAACCCGATATCCCCCCTTTGATGGGCACGCCGGCAATGGTCGCATGCTCCACGGCGCCATTGCTCAGCACCACGCCCTGTACCTGATAGGGAGTATCCAAACGTGTCCGTAGCCGACGGATGATCCTCTCCGCCGAATCGGCATCGCCGACGATCAGTGTCCGTCGTTGCAGCAGGTTTTTACCCAAGACGCCTTTCGATGTTGCAAAACCCAGCCGGGCCAATTCTTTAAGAAACCACCGCCAGCCCGGCAGCAAAATCAGATTGATGCCGCCGGCATAAAAAAGCACGGCGCGGGAAAAGCCATATTCGCGAAAGAAAAAAGTCAGGGCGCTGTTGACAAGCCAGCCGATGAGCACGGCCGTAGCCGGTTTGCCGGCGGCAAGCTGCCAGCGGGTATAAACGCCGCGCGCTGCCAGACTGGAAAGCCAAACCAGACTGTAAATAACGTGCACGAGTAGAAACGGCCGCCAGCGGTAATCCGGATAAAAGCGCAGCAAGATCGCGATGCTCATAGAAACCGACAACATGAGCAAATCCATGAGCGGCCATGCCAGTCGCTGCAAAAGAGCAGAAAAAAAGGAGGCCAGCGAGCGCAAGTGGATCGCCAGAATGAGCAGCCACGAAGGCACCAGCGCTTTGCCTCTGCCGAAATGCTTTTGCACAAACAGGCGCATCGCTTCATAAAACAAGCGGCGCTGCTCGAACGGACTGCGCTTGGAGCTTTCCCCCTTGAAATGAATGATCTGCGTGTCCGGCAGATAGTAAATCTTCCATCCTCCCTTGCGGATGCGATAGCACCAATCCAAGTCTTCGCCGTACATGAAAAATGCTTCGTCCAAGGCGCCCACCCTTTCGATGACCTCCCGGCGAACCATCATGAACGAGCCGGAGATGGCCTCGACCTCTGAAGTTTGGCCCGGATCGAGAAAAGTGAGATTGTATTTGCCAAAGAGCTTGCTTTTGGGAAATAAGGCTGCCAAACCAACGATTTTGGTAAAAGCCACCCAGGGCGTCGGATAGCTGCGCCGGCAAGCCAATTGCAGAGAACCATCGGGATTGAGGATTTTGCAGCCCACGGCTCCGGCCTGCGGATGCGCAGCAAAATACTCGATGATGCGCGAAAAGGTGTCTTCCTGAACGATGGTGTCTGGATTGATCAGGCAAACAAAAGAACCGCTGCTGCGAGCAATGGCCTGGTTATTGGCTCGCGCAAAGCCGACGTTTTGCTCGTTGCGAATCAGCTTGACGTTTGGGAACTGCTTGGCTACCCAATCGGCGCTGCCGTCCGAAGAGGCGTTATCCACCACGAAAATCTCGTGAGAAAGATTATTGACCGCCTTATGGATGGAAACCAACGCTTGTTCCAAAAACTCACGGACATTATAACTGACGATAACAATGCTTAAAATCAATCACCGGGCCTCTGCTTGAGAAGATTGAATGCGATTCGGCAGGAAACATACAAAATTAGCGCAAGATAAACAAACAGATTCTTTGAGAGATGTGGGAGATGAAGATACTATGAAGTGGGATCAAGGCTCCCGTCCTTGAAATTGATGGCTCAGAGCCGCAAAAATACCGTGTGACGGAGACAGTGCCTGCCCGCCTCCGCGAAGCGCTAATGCCTTATAAGGATGTGAAGGTTGAGGTGCTGGAACGGGCTATTAGGGAAGCAAAAGGGAGCGTGGTAGCACGCGCTGAAGAGAAGAGGCGTCAAACGGCCATCGTATTGTGGGGCTGATACGGTGTGACGAAAGAAATCGTGCCGGTGAGTGTGCACTTCGAGGTGTTACGTCCGCCGCAAGATATGCCTGAGCTGGGCCCAGGGCAGAGGGTATTGTGAAGACCATAGCCGTAGCAAAATTGGAGACTGTCACTATGCTAACCCGCCTCTCAGCGCAGATGCTCTATCTGAGCCTTTTCACCGTAGGGATGATCCATATGCAGCAGAAGACTTGGACGCAGCCATTGCCAGTTTCAGTTATGCGCTGAGCCAGACCGCCGAGCGCGTGCCAGTATTGGATCAGAGCATCGTCTACTCCTACCGTGGGACTGCCCACGCCTTCAAAGGCGACTACGAGCGGGCCATTGCCGACTACAACCGGCCCATCTCGATCAAGCCCGATCATGCCGAGTCCTATTAGAACCGTGGATTTGCTTATGTTCAGAAAGGTGAAAAAGAAAAAGCGATTGCCGACTTTGTCTTTAGAACTAAATAACGATCCCAATTTTCGGAAACGAGCTAAGGGGCAGCTGAAAACGTTAGGGGTGCAAAGGTAAGGCAATGGAGTCAACACAGATTCTGCAAAGTTCACTATCATCGCGGTTCCGATGAATTGAGTGTACGGTTTGCCGCCCTTTTTAGTCGGCATTATGCTTTCGATAACTTACTCATTGCTAGGGTAGCGGATCACAGGATGCGGTCACCCCTGCGTGTGCAAGGGTCTCCCTATGCCCTGTCATGGAAAGGAGATTCCTGCATTCGCAGGACTGATAGCACTGGCAGGACACCCCGTGATGGGTTACTCGCTAGGGTCTTCAACCCTTTTGATAACCAAATCCTACCGGCTGCTTAGTAAATACACCTCCTCGCTTCCTCCGCATAGGCCCGCACCAATTCCAATTCCGCGTCAAAAAAATGATCCGACGGGGACAGGATAAAGCCGCCGCCCGCACCGGCTTCAGCAAAGCAGCGGCGGACCTCTTTGCGGGTTTCTTCCGGCGTGCAACCCATAAAGAAATGGAACTGATCGAATCCGCCGATCATGCACACCTTGTCGCCGATCCGGTTTTTCGCTTCGCGTAGATTGGTATCGCCACCCATGCCGGCAGGAGTGAAGGTCTCCATGGCATCCGGATGCATGGCCGCGACGTTCTCCAGAATCGGCATCATCCCGCCGCAGGTATGGTAGACGATGCGCTGGCCGACCTGATGCGCCAAAGCGATCAGCTCCGAATCATAAGGGGCGACGAATTGATCAAAAATCTTGGGGGAAATCACCGTGGAGGAAGCATCGCCGCCGCCCAATTCGAGAAGGTCATAGCGCGCGCCCTTGAGGGATTCGATATATGTTTTCTTGCGGTTGAAAAGCATCTGTAGGAATTCGTGCACCCATTGCGGGTCGTCAAACGCCGCCATGATCAGGTTCTCGATTCCGTACAACACGGCCGCGTCTTGCCAGCAACCCGGCTGACCATAGATATCGAAAACGGCGATGTGGCCGCGTATGAGACCGCGCTCGCCATAAGCTTCTGCCTGGCGGTTCACTTCGTCCACGTCGCAGAGCGGCTGCGTGGCGTACTGGGCAATGATCTCGATGTCCGACTTTTCTTTCACCAGGCGCTCGGCAACCCAAGAGGTCTGCGGATTACTTTGCAACACTGTGCTGAGGGTTTTCTTTGGAGTGACAAAGTCATACCGCATGGTGGGGTATTGGCTGTCCGGTACCTCATGCCGCTTGATTCGCCAGTTGTCGGAGCAGATCCAGCGCGGCTCCAAAAAACCCGGCTCACCTTGTTCCGGATCAAAGTATTCGCCTTTGCTTTCGTCCGGTTTGTAGGCCATCACCCAGTTGATCGGATCCAGTTGGAAGACGTCAAAAAACTCCTGCGCGGAAATTCCCCGCATATAGGTTTCCAGAAAGTAGGTCATAACGTGGTGGGTGGTTACCGGCAGGCGGTCCGGAGTTTTTCTTTCTAGCGCAGCCAAGAATCGTTGTTTCGCAGTCATGGTCACTCCCGCTCTTGAGATTCCCCATTGAGTTGTTGTTGGTTTCTGAGGCGATGAAATAATACGGGAAATTCGGTTGCGAATCAAGAACAAAATGAAGGACCTAACCCAACTTCGACAGCTAAAATTGTTTTAGCCCAATTTTGGGGGGTTGTTCTTGTCACCTTTTTGTTTTTTAATACTGGTTCTCGATGCCCCAGGGATTGCCTTGCGCCTCCGTGATGGCGGAAGTGAGCATCAGCGCCCGCGGTGCGACCAAAGCCATCAGGCTGTTCATGTCCACCGGCAGCTTGTGCTCGCGCCCGTAGAAAAAGCGCAGTCGGGGATGCAGCCAATAGGGGAAATTGGTCGTTATATCGGCAATGCTCTCGTTATCGAATTTATCGCTGGTGTAGCGAAAGGGATTTTCCGCCCCGGTACCGCCACTACTGGTGATGACCGCCGCTATGCGCTCGTCGAAGGCCGCCGCCATGAGGGATTGCTTGCCATTGCGCGAATGACCGGCGAGGGCGATTCTACTTTCATCAACGTTGGAAAGCGTGACCAAGTAATCCACGGCGCGATGGGCAGCCCAAGCGCGCCGCATCAGTCGGGTAAAGTCGTATTGAGGATACCAGATTTCCGCATAGACTTCGCTGTCGTCGTCACCATCGGCTGCGGCGTAAACGCAAGCCAAGTAGCCGCGCCGAACCGCGATCAGCGCCCAGCCGCGGTGATAGCCCTGCGTCATGAATACCGGAAATAGACCGTCCCCTGGCGGGATGAGCAGCTCCAAATGCAGCTTGGCGCGATGTTCGGGACCAAAGCTCAACTCCACCTGTCGCAAAGTTACCGCGCCATCTTTCCTTTCTGAAAGAATTTCGGCCAGCAAATTATCGGGCGGCGGAGGAAAGGTGCCGGTGATCCAATGCTGAGCTTGTTGCTGCAGCCATTGGCGTTTTTGCTGCCACATCTCCATCGACGTGACCGGAATGTTCTTCCCGCCCTCATCGAGCATTAACGGGTCTGGAAGAAATGGGAGGGAAGGCATGGCATCGAAATCCGGCGGCAGCTCGCCAGTCCGTTGCAGCCAGCGCTGCCAGGTGCTGTCCATACGAGTGACCGGACCTTGTTCAGGACGTTCCGGCGGCAAGACCGTTTGAAGCTGCCGAAGGTAGCTTTGCCGCCTGGCAAGCTCGGAATCGCTCAGCCGTGCCTGAGGGAGAGCGTGACTCGAAAAACCGAGGAGATATAAAGCAACGAGTAGCTGTTTTAATGAACCGGCGCGCATCAAAACGAACCTCAACTATTTCGCCATTCTTTCGATGGCACCCAACGGATTCGTCACACTCACTACATAGTCCTTCAGCTTGGCATAGTCCCTATTGATGCACTCATAGGCCCCGTTTTGTCGATAATCGGCAAGCAGATCATCGAGTATTCGTTTGGCCAATGCCGGATGCTTATCGGCTAATGCAAAAGCCAACCAACCTGAAGCCGTGCCCCAGTAAGCGCCATTTTGGTACGTCTCCGGCTCCACCGGAATGAGCGTCTTTTGCCAATGTTCCGGCGCTGGCAGATGGCGAATTTGACCTTTGTGAACGTATTTGTCAAAATTGGCGGCGAGATATTCGACGATGCGTCCACGCTTCTCCATGAGCGGGAAATCAATATAGATTGCATACGCGTTACCCCAAATGTCGATCTGCCGGCAATCCTGAGTGGCAGCGAGAAACATGCCCGCTTGGTTATCCCAGAGCTTATCCAAATGGGATTCGATCATCAGGCTGCGCTGGTCGAACTCTTCAGCGAGCTTTGGCTCTGTAATTTGATTGAAAAGAACCACCAGCCGCTGACATGCTTCCCAATACAGCAAGGACGAAAAGAGCAGCTCTCCGGTCTTGGCAATGGTGTCGGTAAAGCCATAGGGCGAATGGGGCGCCGCCGGATCGATGTAGACCAAGCCATCCGGACTGCGGGGAGTGTAGTTCATCGCCGCAACCAGCTTGTCGGCAGCGTTGCGGAAGAAATCCAAGTCCCCCGTGTGGGCCACATAATCCGCTACCAGCTTGACCATAAATTGCGAATTATCCGTCGGTGGGTCGCCCAGGGGGTGACCCACGGGGCCGGCGCTGTAGACCGCGAGTCCATCCGCTTGCAAGCGATCGGGAATGCAACCGTCCTCTCGCTGGCTATTTAGGAGATAAAGCATGGCCCTGCGAACGTTCTCCTTCGGCAACAAGTGAAAGGCGTTTTCCACCATGTAGGCGAAATCGCGCGTCCACAAGGCGGCGTAATGGCCTTGCCCGTCGGGCGTATATAGGACCGTGCCGTCGTGAGCGGTGATCGTGCAACCCTCGAGCTGGCGGCGAGCTTCCCCGATGAGCCATTGATGAATATCCTGGGAAATGGTCACTTTTTCCCTTCCACAGGAAACAGACAGCAGAACCGCCAAGCAAAGCAGATATGAGTTCTTCACTATTCCTCCTGCAAGAGGGTCACGGGTCCAAAAAGTCCGGCATCAAAGCTGGCCAGCGGCGGCATGCCGCGCCAGCCCCAAGTTCGGAGTTGGCCGAGGTCGCTGTACACACCCATGGCATTGACCATCAAATTGCCGACGCGGACGCGGAGTTTGTTTTCGCCGGGCTGCACAGCCTGCGTCACGTCAAAGACAAAGGACGGCCAAAGGCGCGCGCCGACCGGTTTACCGTTGACCCAAACCTCTGCCATGTGTAAAACCTTTCCCAAATCTAAGCGGATGGCCTGGGCGGAGGATACCGCGAAGGTGGTTTCGTAATCCACAAAGCCGGTGAAGCGCGACAAACCCATTTCCAGCCAGGAACCGAGCTTTGTGTTTCCGGCGCCTTTGCAAACAAAGTAGCCGGGTTCCGATAGTCCCTGTTCCGAGGCCGGAATACTGACGGTCACCAGCTTGGCCTTGGGCGGCAACGCAAGTCGGTCGCCGCTGTGTTTTACTTCTTTGCCGTCAAGCCAAATCTGGCTCTTTGGCGTTAGGCCGGGAAGAACCATCTCTTTGGCGGCGGGAGGGACTTTGATTCGCCAGCAGATGGAGTTGATAGAGGTGGTTTCCTTCCACGGTTGCGTCGTGTTCGTTTGCCACTCCCGCGCCTGCTCAGCGGTTCCTACCAAAGCGAACGGCCAAGCCGAGTCATCGAAATCGGCATTCTGCCAACCGGGAAGCTCCTTTTGCGATTCCTTCCATTTGGGATTGGTCATAATCTCTAAAATCTTGCCGTCTGACAATTCTACCTGCCCTTGCGCCACCAGCCAACCTGGTCCGCTGCGGTTGGCGCCCTGGACTGCAATCAAGTTCTTGTTGGCTTGCAGGTACCTGCCAATCTGGTGAAAATCGGCGGTGTTCAACGAGTTGGCGTGCGGGCCATCCGGCACTTGTTGCCCATTGACCCAAAACTTGACGTAATTGTCCGCGGTTATGTTTAGGCACGCGCTTTTTGGTTTGGAGGGCAATTCGAACGAAAATCTGTAGTAGCGGCTGCTGTTTTGTTCTGGGATGAAGAGCCACGATGCTCGCCAAGTGTCTACCAGTCGCAAAGTCCCCACCAAGCTTTGCATGCTCCAGGCGGAATCGTCATAGTCCGGAGTGGCGCTGTAGGTGATTTCGGCCTGATCCGCGGTCACCAATGTCTTAGCCGAGGAGACGGGAACGCGATCATTACTGACGAACGAGACGGTCCAATCGCCGGTAATAGGGATTTCCTTTTTAGCGGGAAGCTGTGGTTTGTCTCTTAGAAAAGATTTGCTCGCATCAAACACCAGCCAAAATCCTTGGTAAGGCTGAATGTCCAGCCGCACTACACTGCCCCCGGTTTGGGATTCGCAGGGTATAGGTCGGATCGCGCCGGTCTCGCAGTCCCAAATCTCCGCCTTTCCTTTGGCATCGCGTAAGCGTATGGTGCAGGATCGGGATTTGCCTTCGTTGTTTGCCAGCCAATAGAAATCATTGCGGTCGATTTTACGATGGGAGAGCAAAATTGGAAATTCACCGGAAATGAAAGAAAAGCCCGGGACCTGTTTTTTCGAAATGACTCCCGGCAAGAGCCGCGCGCCCTCTGCAGCAAGGGATAGGTCTACCACAGTGGGCAATGATTTCAGCTTTTCCATTTGTTCGATGACTTGCCAGTCGCGAGCGCCGGTCTCGGGGGAACCAACTGGAGACTTGCCCAACAAAACCACCGTACCGCCCGCTTGGGCAAAATCCAGTATTTTCGCAATGGTGCTTTGCGCCAGGATGAACATAGGCGGCAATATGATCGCCGAGAAGGCGTGATTGCCGATGAGCAGTCGAGTGATTGCCGAGTGCTCATCCGGCTTTTGCACCACGGCTTTTAGCATGTAATGCCGATCGGCGATTAGATAATCCATTTGCGCATTGGTAAGCACGTTCATGGCAGCGGCATAAGTGCTATCGATGTTCTGCACTTGTTTATCCCATTGATTGCAGTCCGGGCTGGTGAAATAGCCCTCGGACAGCGCCCACACGCTTTCTAAGGGATTAACCAGCAGAATGTCGGCGACCAGATGTCCTTGCCTGTTGACAAACGCTGCTCTGCGGACAAAATCGGTCCAAAGATGCAGATAGCGCCAGTAGGGATTTTCGGTAAACCAGTCCGCCGGGTAGGGGATGGTTTCCAGTTTTCTGTTCATGAAGATTCCATGCGGTACGACGTGCGTTACACCCCAGGCCGTAACGGCATTCGCCGCCATTTTCATCTGCACCGGTGTTTGCTCCCAGCCGGCCACGCCCATGACTTCGCTCATGAAGGGGCGGTCCTCGAACTCGCAGACGGATTGGGTCTCCTTAAAATCGTGCACCTCTAACGACTTCATCAACAGGCAATCGGTGCCGGGCATGGAGACCGACCGTTGCGCGCGCATGAAATCCCCCACGGCGCGCGTTTGCAACATCAAGGTTTCTTCCCATAGATTGGAGATGCAATGCATGCCCCGGGCCGCAAGCCAGTTGCTGAGCTTGCCGAAAAAGTCATGCGAGTAAACCTCGGAAACCACATCGAACCAATCGTAGCGCGCTTTGGCCCACAAGCCTTGATCGTCCACCTCGGTCAGCAGCGGCAGCCAAGCGCGGATGTCCCGGCCTTTCATGGCTTGATAGCGCTCAGCCAAATAGTCCGACCAGGCCATTTGCCAGCCAAAATCACCTTCGTTATCCACGAAAACGCCGGGAATGGAGCGACCCATTTTATCGCCGAAATGCTCTTGATAAGGCTGGTGGGCCATGGAGATGAAAACATCCATCAACTTGGGATCGAGGTAATTGACCTCGCCGCCATCGATGCCGGCATGGTGGTATAGCTCATAAGAGTAGATCACCCACTTGCCCTGAGGAACCTGCCAGGCAAAGGCGGGACCTTCTCCGATCACCTGCAGCGTACCGGCCATGAGAAGATTTGCCGCGGATAGCTGACCTGCTACCGTAAATTTGGACGCCGACAACTGTACTTTAGTAGGCCCCTGCACTTCCTGTCGCGTCCATTTGAGCGATTGCGCAGCCAATTCCGGATGAGACTGCAAAACGCGCCCGGCCGCTTGGCCGCTGGGCCACCAATACTCGTCGCAATAGCCAAGGGTCATCCCCGCCTTTTCGGCCTCCTTCAATGCTCCATCAAAGCTTTCGAACCATAGCGGGGAGAGCCATTGTTCGGCAGGCAGAGAGACATATTTGCCGGTTTCGCCACTGTGCCGGCCGTGCGCATAACCGGGATTCAGGCGCTGCTGGGTCATTTCTTTGGCCATCTCGGCGGCGAGCTTGGGGTCCAAGGGCGCATCCCAAAACCAGAAAGCGTGCGGAGCGTAAAACATCGGCGGCTGAGCGAAGGTTTGGCGCACATTGTCAATGCTCGATTCTGTAATCGACGCTATGCTTTCCGTCGGCATCGAGGAGCATGGAATACTCAATCCGATGAAGAAGAACGTCAAAGCGTGAATGCATGCGATTGCACACTTCCGATGGAGACACTTTGCATACCTGGACATTTCATCCTCCTCCAGTAATGAAGCATGGCAAGAATCGGGTTAGAAGGTGGGCAGAGAAAAGAAAGTTAAACTGCAACGTAGCTACATCATGGTACAGGGTATTTTTACAATGAGCGTCAGCAGCCCGCGGTTAGTGATCGACTTGTCGAATTGACACCATTGTTGAGAAAACCATTTAGTTGTGACTAACACGTGCCCCAGGGACTTGGCAAGACACGCCAGCGCCTTACCATGTCCCCTTACTGCCCTTCGTTACGTTTGCTTTTTTGAGTTGATCTTCTCCTTCCGTTTGCGTGACTTGGTGGCGTCGATCTTTTCCCGAAACATCGCGTAATGACGCTTGACGCGTTCCATGTACGCAGAATCCGTAAGCAGCACACCTTGGAATAGTTTCAATATGGCAGGGGCCAAAGATGTTTGCGGACTGCCTAAATTAAGAACCGGGCCTTTCAGTTCGGCGATAGTGGCCGGATCGTCGTCGCCCATCCACTTAGCATAGAAGCTTGTGCTTTCCCATCCATAGGCAATCACAGCCTCGACATCCTTGCGGAAGGAGGAGACAACATAAAAGAATACTCGCCTGCAGTCGCAGCCGGGTTCGTCGCAAAACATCTCAAGAAATGAGTACTGACCCGGTGGCAGGCGCCACTTTAGAAAATTTATGATGGTGATGCTACGTGTTTCACGTTCAGCCACCGCCGGGAAGTAGTCATGGAAAAGGACGTATGCCATGCTTTGTTGCTCCTCGAAATTGCACCATTGTCACCGATATGGCGAGCGAAAACCCGTTGCAAAGATAAGCACTCAAGCCACCGGTCATTCGGACTCATACTGATGTCAGTCGCTTCAACTGGGAAAAACGTTATTTCAAAGCCAATTTAACTAACCGTCCATCGAATGTCAAATTGTTTTTGGGGTCCGGGTAGAGAAGAGTTATCTGCCTGGGCAGTTCAGTTTCCACCCCGATCACGTTGGGCTTTTAGCGAAAAATCGGCTGCGTCGCCAAATAGTTGGCATAGCCGACGATCACCGTGGAGCCGATCAGAGTGATGAGCGCCAAGCCCACCATAAAGCGAGTGAGGCCGCTGGTATTTTTCCATTCCTTGAGAAAGATGCCCCACATGGTGCTAAAGATGATGATGCTGGCCATGTGCAGCGTCCAGCTTGAAAACTTGTAATTGCCCATCTGGGTTTCGCCCATAGTATAAAAAAAGAACTGAAAATACCAGGTTGTGCCAGCAAGGGCGCTGAATAGATAGTTTGCCAAAACCGGGACTTTGGCCGAATTGGCCCTCGATCCCGGCATGCGCTCGACGACCTCTTCGGATGGGGCGTCCATTGCGGTCTCGATAATGGTCTCTTGATTTCGTCCGATTTTTTCACGGACGGTGCGACTGGTGTACTGATGCAGCGTTTTGTTCTTAAGCAAGAGATACATGCACCATATAAAATTGGTGGTGAATCCTCCAGCCAAAACCACGATCAATTTGGGCAGGCCGGCCCAGATGGGGGTGATACCATATTTTAGCGCCGAGGCTGCAATGGGCTCGCCGGCAGCCAGTCCGTAAGCAAAGCACGAGCTCATGACGCCAGAAAAGGTGGCGACCAGAATTCCGCGCCAGAAATTGAATTCCTTGATGGATTCGCGCTTCTGTTCGTCGGTCATTTCCTTCTCTTTGGACATGCCGGCGAGACCGGCGATGACGATGCCTTGCAAACAAACGATCATGCCGATGAGAATGATGGCGCCGGGGATGGTATGCAATTTGGCGCCAATGGTTCCCTCAAAGATGGGCGGCATGAGCGTGCCGAAAACCGCGCAATAACCAAGGGCCACGGCCATGCCGAGGGACATGCCCAAGTAGCGCATGGTCAGGCCAAAGGTGAGGCCGCCGAGTCCCCACATGGCGCCCCAGAAATAGGTCCAGAAAAGGGTGTTACCCGACTGTTCCGTCAACACCGTTAACAAATTGGGTGTCATGATGAGGGCGAGCGTCCAGGGAGCGATGATCCAGCTAAAGAAGCCGCCCGCCAGCCAGTAGACCTCCCAGGCCCATTGCTTCACGCCCCGATATGGCACGTAGAAACTGCCCGAAGCCAGTCCGCCCAACCAGTGAAAAAAGACACCCAAAATAGGATTTGCATTCATTCGTGGTTACTCCTCCATCGAGATTGTTTTAATATGTTTCCTCTTCTTCCGTTATACAAACCAGTGTCCTTGCGGGATGGGGGGCCGCTTACCCAAACGCAATGACGATTGATCT
>DYKH01000772.1 GCA_020722685.1 Caldithrix sp.
CGATAAAGCTGACCCGAACGACCTTGGGTGGTCATGCAGGTACATGCTCGGATCGACCTTGGACCGTCAGGCCAGGCCCGAGATGGGCAGCTTATCTACGCCGTTGGGTGCCAAAACGCAACATCGTAGGCGAGGAGGAAGGTCATGAACGTTCCTATCGAGTGGCTCCTTGAAGGTGAACCCTGGATTGAATATCGGACAAGACGCGATTTGCTGGGACAATCCGCGAAGGACCCTCAGGTAAAGGCTGCCCGGGAGTCAATGTTGGCGCATGTTCAGGTACAAAAACTGGTTGCAGAACTATCTGGATGGCCGGGGACAGTCATATCAAGCCACAAAAGTGCTAGCCAACCGTTTCACAAACTAACTTTCATCGCTGATCTAGGACTTACAGTCAATGATCCCGGCGTTGACACAATTGTTGCACGCATCTTGGGGCATCAATCAACCGAAGGACCTTTCCAACTCCCCATGAATATCCCTGCACGCTATGGGGGAACAGGCCAGGATCAGTGGGCATGGGCGTTGTGCGATGCTCCGCTCATCGTTTATGCCTTGGTCAAGTTCGGTCTGGAAAACGAAGGATCGGTACAGGCGGCCGTCAAGCATCTGGCAGGATTGGTACACGATTACGGTTGGCCTTGTGCCGTCTCAAAGGAATTGGGCAAATTCCGTGGGCCAGGGCGTAAAGGAGACCCTTGTCCATTTGCGAATTTGGCCATGCTTAAAGCACTTTCAGAAACTGCTACATTACGTGATAGCCCTGCCTGTCACATAGGAGCAGACACACTGCTCACCTTATGGAGCGAAAGCACTACACGACACCCGTATATGTTCTACATGGGCACCGATTTCCGCAAACTGAAAGTGCCTTTTGTTTGGTATGACCTCATGCACATGCTTGATGTCCTGTCTCGGTTCTCATGGCTCAAGGAAGATACCCGACTACTGGACATGCTCGAGATACTGAAAAGCAAGATGGATCAGCAAGGGCGCTTTACACTTGAGTCAATCTGGACTGCATGGAAAGATTGGGAGTTTGGGCAGAAAAAAGAGCCTTCTCGCTGGCTAACGTTGACAGCTTGGCGAGTTATCAAAAGGATGGAAGCCGCCTCAACATGATTGGGCACCCAACCCGCGCTTGCACCTTCTATGTTGGCGCTTTTGTCAAATCCTGGGTGGGAGGCGCAAAGGGCTGA
>DYKH01000219.1 GCA_020722685.1 Caldithrix sp.
TGAGGATGAAAAGCGACTGTCGACTTGTAGCCAGTGATTGCTTCCAATAGATCGTAATACATGAAATGCCTTGGCAAATGAATAATGAAACCAAGGCATTTCTGTTCCATCTTGTCACGACAGGCAGGTTGGGGGACAACAAAAAGGACTTGATTAATTAAATAAAAATGTTATTATGAGGCGTGATTTGTAAGGAAACACAGAGCCAACAACTTTGGCGCTTTAATATCTATTGTTAGCAGTTGTTCGAGGTTAAACATTTTTCTCCCTTCATCCAAAATGACCTCGGGTCACTCTCCGTTCCAATCGGCGACGCTGCTGAGGAGCAGCAGTTGCAGCAAGGGCTGCCTACGGCCATTGATCCGCATTCGTGTGCCATTGCTCCTTACGGGCGTTCGGAAACGACCTCGTATTTGATTTTTCCCCAATTCAGACACTTTAGCTAACCTTCACTTTTAACATTTAACATTATCACTTGTCAACCAATCGGCCCCGATCTATAGTGCGTCTCCAAATTGTCCCTTTACCAAATATCACTGCAAGCATATTCATTAATACAGAGACTCGTTTCAAAATATCCAAGGAAAGAAAAGGTAGTTTCCCCATGAGAAAAAATAGCCGGACTCAAGACATAAACGCAGCCGGATTTGCAGGAGCATTCGGCTTATACGATCCCTCCTTCGAGCATGATAGCTGCGGCGTCGGCTTTATAGCCAAACTGGACGGCATTGCGCAACACTCTATCGTCACCAACGCCATTCAAGTGCTCATCAATCTCGAGCACCGCGGCGCCGTAGGCGGAGACAAATCGACCGGAGATGGTGCCGGCTTGTCGTTGCAGATTCCCGATCGGTTTTTCCGCCATGAGTGTGGGGAAATCAATTTGCCTGATTCCGGCTTGTACGCGGTTGCCATGGTTTTTCTACCGACGGAGGAAAGACTCGCTGATCGCTGCGTCAAGACGTTCGAGCGCATTGTCGAGGAAGAGGGCTGTGAAGTTCTGGGTTGGCGTGACGTCCCTGTTGACGACAGGCACTTGGGTTCGCTCGCTAAATCCACGGAGCCGGCCATACGCCAGCTTTTCATTGGCATGGGCAAAGTCGATGGTAAGTATTTCGAGCGCAAGCTCTACGTCATCCGCCGCCTGGTCGAGAAAGAGATTGCCGGTTGGAAGGAGGTGGACGCCAGCCAGTTCTATGTTTCCAGCATTTCCAGTCTCAAGATCGTCTATAAAGGATTGTTGACCGGCAGCCAGTTGCCGACCTTTTATCCCGATCTGCGCGAAGAAAGCTTTGCCAGCGCCTATGCCTTGGTGCACCAGCGTTACAGCACCAACACCATGCCCACCTGGAATTTGGCGCAACCGTTTCGCTTCCTGGCGCACAATGGCGAGATCAACACCTTGAAAGGCAACATCGGGCGCATGCGCACCCGCGAAGCCATCCTCAGGTCAACCTTGCTCGGCGCGGATTTGGAAAAGATCAAGCCCCTCGTCGTTGAGGGCGGCAGCGACTCTGCCATTTTCGACAACGTCCTGGAGCTGCTGGTGATGGCCGGGCGATCACTTCCCCATGCCATCATGATGATGGTGCCGGAAGCCCATGGTCCGAAAGTACAGATGAGCGAAGACAAACGGGCTTTTTATGAATATCACGCTGCGTTGATGGAGCCCTGGGACGGCCCGGCTGCGTTAGTCTTCTCCGATGGCCGCTACATCGGAGCCACCCTCGACCGCAACGGCCTGCGCCCGGCGCGCTACACCATCACTCGCGGCGGCTTGATCGTATTGGCTTCCGAAACCGGCGTGTTAGAGTTTGCCGGGGATCAAATCCTGCGTCGTGGACGATTGCAGCCCGGCAAAATGTTTTTGGTCGACCTTGACCAAAACAGAATCGTGCCGGACAATGAGATCAAGGCGAAAATCTCCCGCCAGCGACCCTATCGGCGATGGGTCAAAGACAATCAAATCGAATTGCGCGGCTTGTTCACCCCTTCGGAGGCCCCGGCGGAAGAACCCGAAATCCTGCTTCGAAAACAGCATGTATTTGGCTATACCGATGAAGAGCTGCGAATGGTCATAACGCCGATGGCTTCGCGGGGACAAGAAGCGGTCGGCTCCATGGGCAATGACGCGGCGTTGGCGGTGCTCTCCGATCGTCCGCAATTATTGTTTGCTTATTTCAAGCAACTTTTTGCTCAGGTGACCAATCCACCCATCGATCCCCTGCGGGAAGAACTGGTTATGTCGCTGGAGAGCTTTGTCGGCTCTCAGGTCGAGCTGCTGGAGGATGCCTCGCGCGTCAGTATCGGCCTCAAGCTGCCGCATCCGATTCTAACCATCGAGGACATGAGCCGGCTGCGCGGAACCAACCATCCGGACATTCGGACACAGGACATCGACATCCTTTTCCCGGCCGACGGAGACGGCGAAGCGTTGCAGGAGGCTTTGCATTCGGTGTTCGCACAGGCCGAAGAATCTATCCAAGCCGGCGCCTCCCTGCTTGTCCTGACGGATAGAAACATCGATCAAAACCGCGCGCCCATTCCGTCGCTTCTGGCATCGGCAGGACTGCATCATCATTTGATCCGGTGCGGCTTGCGCAACTCTGCCGGCATCATCGTGGAGACCGGCGAAGCCCGCGAGGTCATGCACTTTGCGCTCCTGATCGGCTACGGCGCGGATGCCGTTTGTCCGTATTTGGCATTCTCCACCGTGCGCGATTTAGCGGAAAATAATCTTTTAGAAAAGCCGGCCAAGCCCGAAGAGGCCATGGATTCCTACATCACCGCCATCAAAAAAGGCCTGCTGAAAACTTTTAGCCGCATGGGCATTTCCACTTTGCATAGCTTTTTCGCCTCGCAAATTTTCGAAGCCATCGGGCTTGAGAAAAACTTGGTGGACAAATATTTCTCCGGCACCGCCTCACGCATCGGCGGCATCGGTCTGGATGAAATTGCTCGTGAGACGCGCGCCAGATACTACCTCGGCTTTCCCAAGAGCGGCACGGTCAGCAAGCTGTTGCACCCCGGCGGCGATTATCACGCACGAATCGGCGGCGAACGGCATCTCTGGACCTCGGAAGCAATTTACAAGCTGCAACTGGCGACACGAGCTAACGATTATGGGGTGTTCAAGGAATACACCCAACTGATTGATGACCAACATAACACGCACGTGACCCTGCGCAGCTTGTTTCGCTTTAAAGCCGGCGATTCAGTTTCCATTGAGCAGGTGGAGCCGGTTGATTCCATTGTCAAGAGGTTCGTCTCCGCAGCTATGTCCTTCGGCTCCATCAGCCGGGAGGCGCATGAGGCCATCGCCATTGCCATGAACCGGCTGGGGGGGCGCAGCAATTCCGGGGAAGGCGGCGAAGATCCGGCTCGCTTCCTTTCGAGAGCTGATGGCGATGACAAGCGTTCAAGGATCAAGCAGGTTGCTTCCGGGCGGTTCGGAGTGACTACCGAGTATCTGATCAACGCCGATGAGCTGCAGATCAAGATCGCACAAGGCGCAAAGCCCGGCGAAGGCGGCCAGCTTCCCGGCCACAAGGTGAGTGCTGAAATCGCTCGCGTTCGCTATACGACCCCAGGCGTGACACTCATCTCGCCGCCGCCGCATCACGACATTTACTCCATCGAGGACTTGGCGCAACTGATCTATGATCTGAAGGCGGTGAATCCCAAGGCGCGCGTTTCGGTCAAGCTCGTTTCTGAAGTAGGCGTCGGCACCATCGCCGCCGGCGTTGCCAAAGCCAAGGCGGACATGGTGCTGATTTCCGGTCACGACGGCGGAACCGGCGCCTCGCCGTTAACTTCCATCAAGCACACCGGACTTCCCTGGGAGCTTGGCTTATCGGAGACACAGCAGACCCTGATCCAAAATCATCTGCGCGATCGCATCCGCATTCAGGTGGACGGCCAGCTTAAAACCGGTCGCGATTTGGCCATCGCCGCTTTGATGGGCGCCGAGGAATTCGGCTTTGGCACCACCTTGCTGGTCGCTCTGGGCTGCACCATGATGCGCAAGTGCCATCTCAATACCTGCCCCATGGGCGTCGCCACGCAAGACCCGGTATTGCGGGCGCGGTTTTCCGGCAGGCCGGAATACGTGGAGCGATTCCTGCGCTTCATGGCGCAGGAGATGAGAGAATACATGGCCGTGCTGGGTTTTCGAACGCTGGATGAGATGGTTGGGCGGGTGGACATGTTGGAAGCTCAAACCGATGTCGAACACTGGAAAGCCCGCAAGCTCGATTTTAGCACCGTGCTCATGCCGGGGAGAAACGGCGCGCAGACGTCCTTGCGCTGTGTACGGGGGCAAGAGCACAATCATCAGGAATCGCTGGATCATGAATTGATCCGCCGGGCGGAACCGGCTTTGGAAAAACTCCAGCCGGTGCGCATAGATTTGCCCATCCGCAACGTGCATCGAACCGTTGGCGCGACTTTGAGCGGTCAGGTGACAAAACGATTCGGAGCGCGCGGAATGCCTGATGATACCATTCAGCTCCATTTCAAAGGCTCGGCCGGCCAGAGTCTGGGGGCATTCTTAGCGCCGGGGATCAGTATTCGCGTGGAGGGTGACGCCAACGACTATTTGGGCAAGGGCATGTCCGGGGGACGGATCGTTTTGGTGCCGCCGGCAAACGCCACTTTTCTCCCGCACGAAAACGTGATCGTCGGCAATGTGGTGCTCTATGGCGCGACCGGAGGCGAGGTGTACATCAACGGCATCGCCGGCGAGCGCTTTGCCGTTCGCAACAGCGGCGCCAAAGCCGTGGTCGAAGGCGTGGGCGATCATTGCTGCGAGTACATGACCGGCGGCATCGTGGTGGTCGTCGGCCACACCGGCAATAACTTTGCGGCCGGTATGAGCGGCGGCATCGCCTACGTCTATGATGAGTCACAGCTATTCGACACCCACTGCAATCTGGATATGGTGGATTTGGAAACCGTTTGGGATCACCGGGACATCGCGCAACTGCGCTCGATGCTGGAAGAGCACTTCCGCTTTACCAACAGTCCCCGCGTCCGCATGCTGTTGGACAATTGGGAAGCGCATCTGCCCCTGTTCGTCAAAGTCATGCCGATTGATTATCGCAAGTCGTTGGAGCGCATGCGCCTGGAAGAAGACACGGACAAAGAAACGGTGGCCGCGACCGAGGAGGTGTTCCATGCCTAAGCACAGCGGTTTTTTGGAATACAACCGGGAAGATGCGGCCAAGCGCCCGGTGGCGGAGCGCATTTTGGATTTCAAGGAATTTGAGGCAAGTTTGCCCGAGGATCGCCTGAAACAGCAGACCGCCCGTTGCATGGATTGCGGCATTCCACATTGCCACACTTTTGGTTGTCCCTTGGGAAATCGCATCCCAGATTGGAATGAGCTGGTCTATGAGGGGCACTGGAAAAAGGCCTTGGATTTACTGCACGCTACGGATAATTTCCCCGAATTCACCGGAAGAATTTGTCCGGCTCCCTGCGAAGCGGCCTGTACCCTTGCCTTCAATCAGGAGCCGGTCACCATCCGCCACATCGAGCTGCAAATCGTCGAGCGTGGTTGGAACGAAGGCTGGATTCGCCCCGAGCCGGCCTCGATTCAAAGCGGCAAGCGAGTGGCGGTCATAGGCTCCGGCCCAGCGGGTCTGGCTGCAGCGCAGAACTTGGCGCGTAATGGCCATAGCGTGATCGTCTTTGAAAAAGCCGATCGCATAGGCGGGCTTTTGCGCTATGGCATCCCGGATTTCAAGTTGGAAAAATGGGTCATCGACCGTCGCTTGGAGCAAATGCGGGCAGAAGGAGTTATCTTCGAAACGGGCGTGGAAGCGGGCAAGGATCTTTCCGTGAAATACATGCAGCGTTCCTTTGACGCCATTGTCATCGCGGCTGGCTCCACGGTTCCTCGTGATTTGCCAGTACCTGGCCGGAGGCTGCAAGGTATTCACTTTGCAATGGATTTCCTGACGCAGCAGAATAAGCGAATCGCCGGAGATGCCATCGCGAAAGAGGAAGAACTCTCGGCAAGGGACAAAAACGTCATCGTGCTGGGTGGCGGCGATACCGGCTCGGACTGTGTGGGCACCAGCCGCCGGCAGGGCGCTGCCAAAATAACACAGATAGAGCTATTGCCGCAACCACCTAAGGAGCGGACGCTTTTCAATCCTTGGCCGACCTGGCCGCTCGTCTTTCGCACTTCCAGCTCGCACGAAGAGGGTTGCGAGCGCTTGTGGAGCATCGCCACCAAAGCTTTTGCCGGCGAAAACGGCCGGGTCAAGTCCTTGCAGGGCGTCAAGTTGGAGTGGGTTGAAAAAAGGGAAGAGGGCGGTTCTCCTTGGCGGGAAATTCCCGATTCTTGTTTTGAGTTGAAAGCCGATTTGGTTTTGCTGGCTATGGGCTTCATTCACGTCGAGCATGGCCCATTGGTAAAGGAGGCCGGTCTTAAGACTGACAGTAGAGGAAATATCACCGTCGACGCGAATCTCATGACTTCCGTTCCCGGAGTTTTTGCCGCGGGCGACAGCGTCATGGGAGCGTCATTGGTGGTAAAGGCGTTGCATCAAGGGCGGCTGGCGGCGGAAAGGGTGAATCGGTATTTATTGGAATAGAATTGTTCGAGGTTGAATCTTCCAACCTCACGAATAAAATGCTAGCAGTAGTTTGGCAAAATGTTGAATTCAAGCCGTAGGAGGCGTCTCCAGACGCCGATCAGGAATATATATTGTGGTCGAACTGGGAGAGTTCTCCTACATATTGTGTTAAGAATGAATTTGCCAAACTATAGAATGCTAGTCTAACTATGAAAAAGCCGCAGTGCATCGATAGAAGCACTGTGGCTGCTTGCTGCATCTTGGATTTCTTCCATTATGTTGCCAAGCTTTACTCATTCACACGACGACAGGCGCACAGGTATGTAGCAAGCCATATTCATGCAAATTGTTCACATAGGTAGGTGGCGTGCGGGTAAGCTCTGCACTGGAACGTCACGCAGATTTGTTCCAGACAACAGAAGAATTGATTCATAGGTTTCAAATAACGTATGATGGATTGAGTCGAGATCATCAAGCATGACCTATCGACCCTCTTCGGAGTTGCGAAGAAAATTGTGTTGCCTAAAGAATGAGTGCGCAAGGCGATTCCGCTCGGTTAGGGCTTTTGACAAGAGTTCTTCTAAGCTGCTGATTGAATCAACTGCGCAATTAGCGTTCTTGATTAGCTGCCCTAGTGTTTGCCGATTAATCCTCGCAACAGGCTGAGATGCCCGATTTAGATTGGGATTCGTAACCAAATCGGCGTCGACGACGCCATGCACTATCAGTAGGTTGCCAATTTGAGTCTCAAGCAACTGGGCTGCTTTAGAAACTTCACTGTACTTACGATATACGTCCTCTAAACTTGGCACTATCTCTCCTCAGTTCTCCCAAAGCGTATTGACCCGCGGCGGATGCGCTGCCTCATACGCCTGCACTCGCATTCCTGACACTAATGAAAGGAGGACCCAAATTTTATGCACTTTGACCATATCTCTCTCCTTCATAAGCGATATGACTTATTGAATACCAACAGCTAATCGCTGAAAAGCATCAGCCGGGATTGAGCATAAAAGAATTGGCAAAAAGCTGGAGCCGATAAGATGGCATTATGGAAGCGC
>DYKH01000220.1 GCA_020722685.1 Caldithrix sp.
AACATATTATTGAGCGGTTTAGTGACCTTTTGAAAAGTTTCTACATATAGACATTTGTTTCTATATATAGAAAGTTCCTGTACCATGTTTCTACATATAGAAACTTTTATGTTTCTATATGTAGAAACTTTTCTTTGCGGGGCTGCGGATGCGGATGTTTCTATATTTAGACTTTTACAATAGCATTTCAGTCAATGGCCGTGAACAACAATTTACTTAACCTCGTACCTCTTCCGACCCTCCACATAAATATTCCCTCCATGGCAATCCTGCGCCACGATGGCCGGAAAGTCTTCTACTTCCAACCTTTGAATGGACTCTGCTCCCAAATCCTCGTAAGCCACCACTTCGCTTTTCTTGATGGACTTGGCGATTAGCGCCGCGGCGCCGCCAACGGCCACAAAGTAAACGCCCTTGTACTTTTTCAGCGCGTCAGCCACCTTGGCGTTCATCTCACCTTTGCCGATCATTCCCTTGGAGCCGGCTGCAAGAATCTGCGGCGCATAGGCATTCATGCGCCCGCTGGTGGTGGGACCGGCAGAACCGATGGGCTTTCCCGGACGCGCGGGCGACGGGCCTACATAGTAAATCAAATGCCCGGTAAAGTCAACCGGCAGGGGCTTGCCTTCGTTCAACAATTCCACCATTTTCTTATGCGCGGCATCGCGGGCAGTATAGATGGGGCCGGTGATCAGAACACTGTCTCCGGCGTGCAGCTTCACAGCCTGATCTTCTGATAACGGAGTGGTAATCTTGATTGCGTCAGACATGGTTATCTCCCTTCAATAGTCAAAAAGAATCAACAAATCTGGAACTCCATCATTGACCATTGAACGTTGACAGTTGAACATTGACTATTTCTTCTCTAACGATCTCTGTTCAACGTTCAATTGTCAATTGTCAAATTTCAAAGCACCACAGTCTTGTGTCGGGCCGCGTGGCATTGGATATTCACGGCAGCCGGCAGCGAGGCGATGTGACAGGGAAAGACTTCTACATGCACGTCCAATGCAGTCACGCGCCCGCCCAATCCCTGCGGTCCAATGCCCAGCTTATTGACTCGCTCCAGCAATTCCAGCTCCATTTCGGCGTAGAAAGGATCCGGATTACGCGATCCAATATCGCGCAGCAAAGATTTCTTGGCCAAATACGCAACCTTCTCAAATGTGCCGCCGATTCCTACGCCAACGATGATCGGAGGACAGGGATTGCCGCCGGAACGGCTGACTTTATCCACCACAAAGTTCTTTACGCCCTCGGCGCCATCGGATGGATTCAACATGGCCACTTCACTCATGTTTTCGCTGCCGCCCCCTTTGGGCGCAATGGTGACCGTGAGCTTGTCCCCTGGGACGATATCGGTCCAAATAACGGGTGGTGTGTTATCCTTGGTGTTGACGCGTTTCAACGGATCAGAGACGATGGACTTGCGCAGATAGCCTTCGCCGTATCCTTTGCGCACGCCGGCCGTGAGAGCCTCATTCAAACTGCCGCCCACGATCCGGGCATCCTGTCCCAATTCGACGAACAAGACCGCAAAGCCAGTGTCCTGGCAAAGCGGGAACTCGCCTTCGTTGGAAATCTTGGCGTTCTCCAAGAGCTGATCGAAAATCGCGCGACCGGTGGGGGATTCTTCTCTCTCCATCCCTTTAATGAGCGCGTCCACCACGTCTTGACCAAGATGATAATTGGCGTCGATGCAAATCTTGGCCACTGCATCGGTAATCGCACTTGCTTGAATTTCACGCATACTTCTCCTCCTCTTATGGAGTCTTTTAGGGACAATTGTAAATTAGTAGCAATCGCTTTCTACCCGGTTGGAATTCTGGATCTCCCATCGACGGCCACTGCAATGCCGCCAGCAGGGCAGAGAATCAATTGCAAAAAATACTCTGGCTCACTTCAAAACCGCTTGGAGAATGCTCTGATCAAGACCCGGGAATTGCGCCAACCAGTCCACTCGCTCCTTGCGCAGTTTCTCGGTTCGCTCCTGATATTCGGCTGAGGTATAGTGCTTGACCGGATCGTATCTATCCAAATCGATGCCATCAAGACGAGCCGGAACCAAATATCCCCAATCCGGATCCTGCCTCCATTCAATAGTGTCTTTGGCAATCGCCTTCATCAGCTCGGTGGTCACTTTCACGGTGATTTTTTCCCCGGCAAAATCTTGTTTGGCGCCGACAGAGCCGGTGTTCATGATGTAGCATTCCATGTCGGGATTCTTGGAAAGGATTTCCAACATGCGGTTGCCTTCTTCCGCCTCGGAGCCGACAATGAAGGGATTGGTGCCTACCTCGCGTTTGGATTGCCCTGCCTTGGTCGGATCTCCTGCTGATGTTTCGATGGACTCGCCCAGCATAAAATACGCGGCTCCCTGCGCCGGATTGAGCTTGGCGACGATGGGCACAATATCGTTGCGTCGGGTGATGAAAAGCACCTTGTGCGCTTTGGGCAAATCTATCGCATCCACCGTACCGGGACAATCCCGACGGGCGACCACGCCGCGACCGTTGGTGGTCAGCTCATAATTGAGAAAGTCCACTCTGCCGTCAGGATAGACCTTGATATTTTCAAAAACAGCGGCTGGCTTGGTGGCGGCGGTCCATAACACCACCTGACTGGGTTCCAGCCCCTCGGTCTTTATGAAATATCCGTTTTCCGTGCCGTAACAGTAACCTTGGTCGGTCATCAGCACCACGTCGTCCTGAAGGATTTGCACACATTCTTCACCGGACAAGCCATGATCGTGCATCGTCAGGGTGGTCTTGCCGGTGCCACTCAGGCCGAACATGATAAAGCCGACATCTTTGAGGACGCCATTCTTATTTCTCACGCGGAGAATTTTGCTGCCAGCGTGCAAGCCAATTCCACCTCGCTTTTTGATTTCGTACATGGCCATGCGCAAAAAAGATTTCTTGGCCTCACCAAAATAGTCCGTGCCAAGTATAAAGGTCATTCTTTCCTCCGGATGACAGAAGATAATTCGCTCCGGCCATTCCGGAACGTACACGCTGCACAAATCGGGTTCATCGTCAGGCGCGGGATCAAACAGCGTCTTATGCCACATGAATCCCAGTCTCGCGTAGGCCTTGGTGATGTAAAGCCGGCACTTGAACTGCATATCTGGATTCTGTCCCATTCGCCGGTTGATTTCGAGCACTTCCTGATCCCGCAGGTAGCGACGCACTTGCAAGGCCAAATCCTCGGCCTTTTCTAAACACATGCCACTCTGCCGCACGCCGACTCTTACTCCGTCTTCGACGATGTAGGTAAGTTTCGCACTGCGATTGCGAACCTTAGTAATATACATGGCGCTGCCGAATTCGGTCGTAATTTCTTCTTTACGTCCCAGATCTCTGAGCTCATCGGGGCCAGGATTTTTGATGACTCGTTTTGCTTCTATCGATTTTTGAAAAGCGTTCATAAGAAATCCCATATTTGTCTGAAAATATCAAGATTCGTTAAACTGGCCTTATTTGGCAAATTCATGTTAGGGTAGGGAGGGACCGCTGGAGCACGCGATTAGTAGTCCGGAATGAAAAAGATGTAAATTTTGTCTGGAGACTGTTCGATCATACTGTTTTCATGGGAAGAATAATCTGCTGCATCGCAAACATAGCTCATTTGATTATCAAAGTCAAGCAAAGATTGTAGGCATTTTCTTGACGCGAAGATAGGGGTCGCCGATGGCCAGTTCGCCTCTGCTCTTCAGATACAAGTATTATCCGCGATGATTGCACCCTTGATGATGATGACAATACCCCCGCTTATCCAATAGCCCTGATTTTCCAAGTCCGCTTGCATGATTTGCTCCTTGTTAATGATTTTGACGTTTTGACCGATACGTGCGTTCTTATCGACGATGGCGTTGCGAATTTGGCTGTTGGCGCCAATTCCTATCGGCGGAATTCCCGCCTTGGAATCCGCTTCCCGTTCCTCGGCGGTTTGGTAAAAATCGGCCCCCATCAACAAAGTGTTTTCGACCACCACATTGGTTTCCAGTCGCGAACGAATGCCGATGATGGATCTGCGAATTTGCGCACCTTTGATAATACAGCCCTCACACACCATGGACTCTTCTACCGTAGCGTTCAGCATCTTGGTAGGCGGTAAGAAACGTGGTCTGGAGTATATGGGGGCATTGGCATCATAAAAACTGAAAAGCGGACGTGGCTGTTTGACCAGCTCCATGTTGGCCCGATAGAAAGCAGCAATGGTCCCAATGTCCTCCCAATAGCCGTCAAACAAGTAGGCTTGGACGTTCAAATCGTTTACCGAAGCCGGAAGCAAATCTCTGCTAAAATCGGTTTGCTCTGGGTTACGCGTGAGCACGTCAAAAAGCACATCGCGCCTAAAAACATAGATACCCATCGAAGCGAGATACGGCAAACGGCGGCCAACTCCAACATTGTTCCCGGAGGCGGGTGCATCGATTCGCATGGCTTCCAGGGCCTCGCCGGTCGGTTTTTCGCTGAACTCTCTCACTCTTCCCATTTCGTCAATCTTGACCAGTCCATAGCTCGGGGCAACGTCAGCGGCCATCGGAGTTACCGAGATTGTAACATCTGCCTTTGTCTCATAATGATGTCGCAGGTAAGGCCGATAATCCATGCGATATAGTTGGTCGCCGGAAAGGATCAAAAAATCATCCGCCTTAAATTCCCGCAGGGATGGCAAATACTGCCGAACGGCATCTGCGGTGCCCTGAAACCAGTTGGAGTTTTCGGGAGTCTGTTGCGCCGCTAAAATTTCGACAAAGCCTTCATTAAAGGGGGAGAATTGATAGGTCTGAGAGATGTGGCGGTTGAGGGATGCGGAATTAAACTGGGTCAAAACATAGATCCTTTGTACGCCGGAATTGATGCAGTTGCTAACAGGGATGTCGATGAGGCGATATTTTCCTGCCAATGGGACCGCCGGTTTGGCACGCAGCTTGGTCAAAGGATAAAGTCTGGTGCCGCGCCCACCGCCAAGGATTAAAGCGAGGACTCGCCGCATACCCAACCTCATAGCTTTTCTTGTATCACCCCCACGAACCGAGTCTTTAGATAGCAGCAGAACGAAATGACTTTTTCTCTTTGTGACACATCAATTGTACCGCATGTTTACCCGAATACAGACACGGAACAACACCGCCTCCCGGCATGACCCACTGGCCGGCCATATAGAAATTCGCCAATCCGGGCAACATCCGCGGAAATTGTGAGCGAATCGACTCCGGCGTCATCATCCAACCTTCCCAGGCGCCGCGATGATTCAAAGTATAGCGCCACATCGTATAAGGCGTCGCCACGTCGGTGACTTTTACTTTCCCGGCGATGCCGGGAAA
This sequence comes from Caldithrix sp., assembly GCA_020722685.1. Next base: position 5,333 of record DYKH01000220.1, read on the forward strand.
ATGGCTTTCCAATCGCTCCAACACCCTACTCGCCCATTCGTCTTTTTCCGCATCGTATTGGCTTCGGTCGCATTTTTGCAGAGCATTCCAATAGTCCCAATCGGCGTCAAATCCTACCTGAACAACCGTCTTGCCATTTGGAGCGAAGCATGGGCTATAGTTGAAGAGGCGCACAAAGAAAAACGCGGTCTTTTGGCTGCCGACTCTGATCGGCTCGGCCAGCTTGTATGACACCAGCGATGGCTCATCAGGATATTCGGCGGCTACTCCGTAGCTGATCATCATGAGCGGGCGGAACAATTTCCAGGTGTCATAACGTTCTCTGATTTCTTTGGAAATATATCGGCCTTCCAGCATATCAAAGATCGTACTGTGACCATCAGCCGCGGAAATGACGGCATCGGCGCGATGTTCGCCGCCATCCCTTAAACGAATTCCGATGGCACAATTATTCTCGGTTAAGATTTTGTCAACCGTTGCCTTGTAGGTAACCTGTCCGCCCAAGTCCAAGTACCGCTTTTCCAAGACGCCGACAAAGTCCTGACATCCGCCTTCCAGCAAGCCCAATTGGCCATCGGCAAAAAGCGCCAACGTCATAAAAACGAACCAAACCGGCACTTCGGGCAAAAAGAGATTCTCAATACATTCGTGTAACCAAGGGTCGTTGACCGACTGGCTATATTCAGCCATTGGGCGATTATATTTTCCGCCAAAGTATTTCAGCACCCGCCGCATCTGCCACATCATTTTGACCTGATCCCAGGGCTTGGTCAATTCCGGCGGCTTGCTCAGACCCACATCGCTCATGCCGATTCCTTGAAAGGCACGGATGCCCGATAACAGATCATCGACGGCTGCGGCATCTTTGGGAGAAAGCGCTCTCAGATCGGCAGCGAATCGGTCCAAATCGCGCGTAATCGTAATGCCCTTTCCGGAAGCTTCGTTCACGTATCGGCCCCACGTGTTCATCTCCACGAATCGGGTGGATGGCACGACACCCAATTCCCGATACGTCTCGTACAAGGCCGTACCGGGTTTGTAGCCCATGACGAAGTGAATGCCGCCGTCAATGAGATAGCCTTTGCGCTTCCAATGGGAGGCTACGCCGCCCGGTTGGCTGTGATGCTCGAAAATACGGGTGCGGTAGCCATTCATTTGCGCATAGATGCCAGTGGCCAAACCGGACAACCCCGCGCCGATGATGATAACCGACTTTTCCGCCATGCCTCCTCTCCTCCCTTTTTCTACGAGCCGACATCGTACCTCATGATGGGCCGAGTCTCAGACCGCCGCGCCACTTCTACAAAGCCCGCTTTCAAAAAGGCTGCGTCCAGACCCGTATAAGCAAAAGTGTCCGGCATGCTGGCCTTCTTAGGTGCCACCGGATAACCCTCAACAATCAAAGCGCCATTCTCTCTCGCATGCTTGACTGCCGCCTGGAGCAATTTCACAGTCACGCCCTTCCTTCGATATGGCTTGGCAATGAAGAAGCAGACGACGGACCAAACAGGCCGATCGTCAACCCTTTGTAGAATGCGCGAATTGGCCAACACCACATATTTTTCTCTGGGAGCCACGGCGCACCAGCCGATGGGTTGGCTATCAGAATAGGCAATCAATCCAGGCATTTCTCCCGCGTCAACAAGAGCTTTTAGTGCGGCTTTATTGCCCGCTCCTTTTTGCTTGTTGAATAGGGAGCGAGGCACTCTCCACCACATGCACCAACAACCACCGCAAGCGCCGCGCTCGCCGAACAATATGACCAGATCGTCCCAACGGATGGGAGTGAGGGGATGAATCGCAAAATCCGAGCTTGTTTCGTCGAATTGCATAATGACTCGAATCTGGTGATTGGATTCCTTAAAATGAAAAGGATCGAACGAAGCATTTCTTCGAGCCGTAAAGTTTCTTGAGCATTTCCATTTCAGTTTATCAAAATTCTGTCATTTTCGCAAGCGAAAATTCACGGCTTAAAAGCCCATCTCTATGCCGATCTTGATGAACCTCCCAACTCCGAGTGCCTCTGGGAACAAAAACTTTTGTACCCCTTCCGAGAGAAACACGGCGCCGGTCATGAGCCGGATGAGAACGGTGGCGCCGGAGCCCTGGGACGAGAGAATTCTTACCATCATAATGCTACTCTCCTCAACTAACAGAGCGGTAATTAGGCCGTCAGGTTGTAGGTGTCGGCGCCGTGGGGCGAACGCCCTAAGCCCGCCAATTGGGCTGTTTGGCTGTTGGCCTTTAGGCTGTAGCTGAGAATTTGCATAACATCGTAGACATAGAATTAGCACAACATCGTGGACTGTTT
>DYKH01000773.1 GCA_020722685.1 Caldithrix sp.
GGATAAAAACGAATATGGCACATCAGAATACGATACTTGCACAAATGCTTAAGCTCGTCCCGAGACATGAATTTGACCGTTTGAGTGAGCAGTACGATGGCAAGCGTCGTGCAGGTGCATTAAGTCGTTGGTCGCAGTTTGTCGCCATGTTCACATGCCACGTTTCAGGCTTATCCAGCTTGCGTGATATTGAAAGCACCCTACGTGCACAAAAGCATCATCTTTACCACTTAGCCAGCCAAGCTGTCAGTCGTTCGGCCTTGGCTCGAGCCAATGAAACACTCGATTCCCCATTCTTTGCGGCCTTGTTTGGGCAGCTTTATCAGCGTTGCATCAACCACTCGGCCAAACATGACTTTGGTTTAAAAGAGAAGCTTTTTTCACTGGATGCTTCGTTGATTGATGTCTCCATGAAGCTGTTTCCCACCGCGAATTACAATCGTATGAAAGCGGCGTTCAAGCTGCATGTCGGCTTGGATCATGACGGTTTAATCCCTGCGTTTATGACCGTCACGGCCAGCAAGGTCGCCGACCAAGCTCAAGCGAGATTATTCACGTTCCCCAAGGGGAGCGTAGTGGTCTTTGACAAGGGCTATGCGTGTTATGAATGGCATGCAAGCCTTGATAAACAGGGTGTTAGCTATGTGACGCGGATGCGGGACAATGCAAAATTCGAGGTTACGACCACGCATGCCATTGAAGCGAAAAGCGGCATTTTGAGTGATGAGACGATCCGCTACACATCACTTCGTGCGTCTAAAAAGCCGCTGATGCCTGTGCGGCGCATTGTGTTTCATGATGCCGAACTGAATAAAAATTACGTGTTCATCACGAATCGTTTTGATTGGTCGGCGAGCCTGGTGGCGCAGATTTACAAGCAGCGTTGGCAGGTGGAGTTGTTCTTTAAATGGATTAAGCAGAACTTGAAACTCAAGTGTTTCGTCGGTGTGTCCAATAACGCCGTGATCACGCAAATCATGGTTGCGATGTGTGCCTATCTGCTCTTGGCGTATTTGAAGTTCACCGCAAAATTCAAACAGACCTTGCAACAAATGATTCGACTGATTCGGGTGAATGTGTTCATCCGGCGATCTCTCTACGAACTATTCATTCCCCCGGATAACGTCAGCACAAGGCCACCACAGATGGGCTTGTTTTAAACGGATAAATTATCTGGGACAGCAGTGAGTCTGA
>DYKH01000774.1 GCA_020722685.1 Caldithrix sp.
TGGAGCTCATTGATACGCTGTTGCGGTTGGTTGGCGTTCATGGTCGTTCTCCTGTGAGTTTACGGGGTGACTTTCCCGTTTTGGGTGATGATGACGCCGCTGCTTGTCGCGGCGTGAATGAATCCTTCAGCACTGCAGGCGCGGGCAATGGCGGTAGTGAGATTGCCAGTGCAGCCCGTGGTGCTGACCCTGACGGTCACTTGTTGGGGTCCTGCCTGACTGATGGTGGCTGCATCAATCAACACCTGTCCGCACTCTCCCGCTTGGGAAGCGGTGGCTGCAACAAAAGCCGGTGTGCCTGAGCCGTACACCGGGTCGGCCACATCATGGGCAGATGCTCCATTCAGGGTGCTGTAAATATCCGTGCTCACATTGTTGTTGCTGGCGGCTAAAGCATTGGTCACTGCGTCCACCGCCATTTTCAGATTGCCTGCTACCGTCTGCGCCTTGGCCGATTCGATGTACGCGAAATATTGCGGTATCGCAATGACCGCCAGAATCACGATGATGGCAATGACAATCATCAGTTCGATGAGGGTGAAGCCGCTGCTATCCTGGAGTTTTATTGTTGGGTTGGGCATGGTAAGACCTTTCCGAGAGGGTTCTGAAATTGTACTTGAGATGGGGTTCAGAGCACTGTCCGAAAGGTGTAGCCCCGAAGGGCTGCTATAACTAGCTGTTAAACTGGTCAAACAATAACCTAAAAGAGATCTAATTGGCAAACTAGATCCGCTTGATTTTTCTTCCCGGTTCGTTATTTTAGGATATTAGATTCTGAAGTTTCACCGTTTTCCCTTGTGGGAACACGGTGAAACTTCAGGTGAAAAGCCGCCCGTTGGATATGGCACAAAAAAGTGAGAAAGCGGACCGGTTTCAACAGGTCATGAGCAAAGCGCGGTTTTTTGGTAATCCGTTGCTTTTATTGGCGGAGAGGGTGGGATTCGAACCCACGGTACCCTTTTGGAGTACACAGCATTTCCAGTGCTGCACCTTCGGCCGCTCGGTCACCTCTCCTGAGGCTGCGAAGTGTAACCCAGACCTTGCTCAAAGAGCAATGACCGGAAACCTTGATACCCGCAACTGCAAATCCTGATACTGAAAGCCTGATGACAATTCTGTCAAAAACTCAGCACCGCATCTCAGTTTTGAATTCCATGGGTTTTCCTCCTTGGCCACAATTTCAGCCAGTCCAA
>DYKH01000775.1 GCA_020722685.1 Caldithrix sp.
TTGCCCGCCGTGGATGAAAGGCGGCGCATGACCACCCGCCTGGTGAGATGGCTGGGCGAGCATTCTGTCCGCAAGACGTTTGCCCAGATCGCCGAAGAAACCGGGGTGAGCAATATGACGGTCAAGGCGGTCTTTGATGACTATGCCGCCAGGCTGAAATCGGAACTCAGAATTGAAACGCCTCAGTTCATGGGCATTGACGAAATCCATCTGATCCGCAAACCCAGGGCGGTATTCACGAACATTCGCGGCACTGCACAAACCGAATCCATGGCGGTCCCTGGAAACTGCCTGGTGGTAGAAATGCTGGCGAACCGCGACAAGAAAAGCGTCATTCAGTACCTCTCCAGCCTGCCAGATCGTAAGCGTATCCAGTGTGTCACCATGGATATGTGGCGACCCTACAAGGAAGCCGTGCGACAAGTGTTGCCAGAAGCCGGCATCATTGTGGACAAGTTCCATGTTCTCAAAATGGCAAATGCCGCGCTGGATCAGGTGCGCAAGAGTCTCGGTGCAAACATGACCTCTAGGCAGCGCCGGACCCTGATGAAAGACCGCAAGCTGCTGCTCATGCGCCCCAAAGACTTGAAACCGGAATCTGCGCTCATGCTATCCGGTTGGCTCAGGAACCTACCGGAACTGGAAGCGGCCTATAATGCTAAAGAGGCGTTCTATGCGGTATATGAGACTGAAAACGCTACGAATGCAAAGCAAAAATACCATGAATGGGAACAGGGTCTTTTTGGTTCCTTGAAACAGGCCTACGATCCGTTGATAACGGCCTGGCTCAACTGGGAGAACGAAATCCTGGCCTACTTCGACTGGCGGCTGACCAATGCCTGTACCGAGTCGGTGAACAGTCTGATTCGTGTCGCCAATCGTATGGGGCGCGGCTATAGCTTTGATGTGCTGCGGGCCAGAATGCTGCTGGCTAACCATGCTGGGCATCGAAAAAGAAAACTGTATGTGCGTCCAAAACAGGATGACACCCAGAACATGACGCATTTCTTCGCCCTACCATCAACGCAAGAGGACACAGAAGAAATCAGTGAGGGAGTGGACATTTCCACTTTGCTCAGGTTGGCTGATGGTGGATTGTTATGAGGGTATATCCATCATGGAATTTACTTACCCCTGTTATCATAACCGGAAAAGGAGAAATGCGCATGTATATTGTCACGGGCGGAGC
>DYKH01000221.1:0-5950 GCA_020722685.1 Caldithrix sp.
AAATGCCCTTGACATTCCCTTTCAATTTCTTTATTATTGCCATGCTGAAATGTGGATTGCAGGAGGAAAATTCGTTCACAAGAATTACCATGCGAGGAAACGGCCATGAAAGATGTTCAGATGTCCCGTCGTCAATTCGTAAAAAACTCAACCATCCTGAGCGCCGGCGCCGTAGCTGCCGGCCTCTCGCCGGCTTCTGCCAGTCGTGTTCTTGGCGCCAATGACCGCTTATCCATCGGCGTAATCGGCTGCTCCAGTCGGGCGCGCGGAGCTTTGATGAAACAAGTTCTTGGCTTGGGGAAAGAGCTGAACGTGGAAATTTCTGCTGTCTGCGACCTTTGGACGGTCAATCGCGACAAAGGGGCCAAAGTGGTCACCGACGCTGGCAGCAAAGAGCCGCGCAAATTCAAATACCTGGATGAAATGCTGGCACTCAAGGACTTGGACGCGGTGATCGTGGCCACCGGCGATTTTCAACACGCGCCCATTCTCAAAATCGTGGTGGAAGCCGGCAAAGACTGTTATTGCGAAAAACCCATGGCCATTGACTTGGAGAGCGCCAAGGCGGCTTACAAAGCGGTTCTGCTGTCCGATCGCATTGTGCAAATCGGAACACAAGGCCTCAGCAGCCCGGCGAACCACGGCGCCCGTAAGGTCATCGAATCCGGTGTCTTGGGAAAAGTGAGTCTTGTCCAAGTCTCACAAAGTTACTGGGGTCCGCGCTGGCGCTTTCGCAGCGAGCCGTCGCAATTGAAGGAAGAAGACACTGATTGGAAGGCTTGGCTTCTTGACCGTCCCTACCGGCCCTTCGATCCTCAGCTTTATTTCGAGTACCGAATCTATCGCGGCTTTGGACTGGGAATCGCTGGTCAATGGATGTCCCACCCCGTCTCCGAACTGGCTTGGGTCATGGGCGCCACCTTTCCCAAGAGCGTCATGTGCAAAGACAACACCTTTGTCTGGAAAGATGGCCGCCAATTTGGCGATACTTTTAATGCAATCATCTCCTATCCTGAGGAATATGTTTACAGTCATCAATGCACATTCGGCAATAACTATCCTGGTGGCGTGCGCATCTATGGCAAGAACGGCACCCTGGAAAGCGATGCCGGTGGCTACAAAGTGTCCGGACTCGGCGGCGGAGATGCGGCGACACCGGAAAACTTGGCGCGGGAGCAACGCAGTATGGCTATTGGCGAAGGCTATCGCTGTAATCCGGACAAGATCAAGGAAGAGTATAAAGTCGATATTACCGGTGGTTCTCCCGGCGGAGACGGGCACATGCGCAACTGGCTGGAGTGCATCAGGACGCGTAAACAGCCAAACGCTCCCGTCATCACCGGCTACGCCCATTCCGTGGCCTGCATCATGTGCGAGCAATCCGATCTGTTAGGCAAAGAAGTATTCTGGGATGCAGACAGGCAAGAAATCATCGACGCCCCTCCGGCGCCGTAGATGTTTCGCCCTTCCAGGCGATCACGATCCCGCAGCTTTTTCAACAGGAAGGCCTTCCCGGAGGCTCACGCCTCCGGAAGGCGCCTTTTTCAAGTCGATCAGGGAGCAACCATGTGTACAATCAGAATCCTTTCGTTAATAGGCTTAGCGTCATTCATGACCTTCGCAGTCGCTCACAGCGACGACAAGGCGGTGATTGAAAAGGCTCGCCTCATCCACGCGCGGGCCTTGACCATCGACACTCACTGCGACACCCCTCTGCACATGGCGGATTCGACCTTTGACATTGGCGTTCGTCATCAAACAGGCGCCAAGGGCAGCGGCAAGCTCGATTTGCCGCGTATGAAAGAAGGTGGATTGGATGCCCAGTTTTTTGCGGTGTTCGTGGCGCAGCGGCGGCGAACCGAGGAAAATTATCGATGGGCCACCAACCAGGCCTTTAGCTATTTGGCCTCTGTAAAGAGGATGTGCGAAAAGTATAGTAGCATCATTTCCTTTGCCATTGCCCCGGAGGACGCCTACCGCAATGAGAAAGAGGGTCGCCTTTCGGCTTACGTCGGATTGGAAAACGGCTTTGCCATCGGCAAGGATTTGACCAACGTCGGCAGGCTCTATCGGGCCGGGGTCCGTTACGTCACCCTTTGCCATACTAAAAACAACGACATTTGCGACTCCTCTACCGATCCGCAAGGTGCGGAGCACAACGGCCTCAGCGCTTTTGGCGTCCAGGTCGTGACCGAAATGAATCGCCTCGGCATGATCATCGACATTTCCCATGTTTCCGACTCTACTTTTTACGACGTATTGCGCCTGAGCAAGGCGCCCGTCATTGCCAGCCATTCCTGTGCGCGCGCTTTGTGCAATCATCCTCGCAACCTTTCCGATGAAATGTTGAAGGCGTTGGCGGCAAACGGGGGTGTTATCCAAATCTGCTTCATGAGCGATTACCTCAAAGCCGTCAAGCCTAACCCGGACAGAGAGGCGGCGTTTAAGGCGCTGGAGGAAAAATACGGTCCCATCTCGGAATTGAAAAGTCCGCAAATGCGCCGGCAATACCGTACTGAATACTACGAAATCAACGACAAATACCCGCGCGAGCGCGCCACGGTGCAGGACGTAGTGGATCACCTCGAGCACGTAATCAGGATCGTCGGCGTGGACTATGTCGGCATCGGCACGGACTTTGACGGCGGCGGCGATATCAGCGGCTGCGAGGACGTTTCCCAAATGCCCAACCTCACCATCGAGCTGGTCAGACGCGGGCATTCCGAATCCGAAATCCGCAAAATTTGGGGCGAGAATTTCCTGCGGGTTTTCCGAAAGGTCGAAGAAGTATCGCATTCGTTCTAATCACTTCCCTCTGACAACAGACAAAAACACGGGACAAGCCCAGATTGCTCTTGCCGTACCATTCCGCGCTTGACTCTTTTGGTATTTGATCCCACAACTCGAGAACATTTCGCCAACAGATGAAACAAATAGATCCCTCTGTTCTAAGCATCGCCTTCAGCAATAAAGAATTGTGCACCCGCAGCGGCACCTGCATTGGCGTCTGCCCGACCGGCGCCATCACTTTAGACGATGATTTTTATCCCAAGCTGGATCCCGATCTATGTACCGAATGCGGTCTTTGCGCTAAAACCTGTCCCGGCGGTCAGGTCAATTTTCTCGATCTCACGCAGATGACCTTTGGCCATCGCAACCAGGCCACCTCTTTCGACGGTCACGTGCAGCGCACCTTCGTCGGCTATGCCGGTGATCCGCGCATCAGAAAAGGCGGGGCCGGCGGCGGCGTGGTCACTGCCCTGCTGTGGGATTTGCTGCGACGCCAGGTGGTGGACGGCTGCATCGTCACTCGCATGAAGCCGGACAAACCCTGGCATGGAGAGGTCTTTATCGCGCGTACCTACGAGGAGTTGCTGCAAAGCCAACAATCCAAGTACATCGTTATCCCCGTCAATGCCGCGTTAGCAGAAATTCGCCGGCTTCCCGGTAAATACGCGATGGCCGCTTTGCCCTGTCAAATTCATGGCTACCGTCTGCTGGCGGAAAAAGTACCCGAATTCAAGGAGAAAATCTACGCTGTCATCGGCCTGTTTTGCGCCTCTGCGCTGGAACCTAACGTAGCCTTGGAGATGATGCAAGCTCGTGACATCGATTCCCGTCAAGTCAAGAACTTTGAATTCCGCGGCGGCCGGTGGCCGGGGAAAATCCGCGCCACCCTGCCAAACGGTCAATTCAAGAGTCTGCACTATTCCAATTTCAAAGACGGGGCCATCAATTATCTCACCTACCTTTACAGTCCCTTCCGCTGCCAGACCTGCATCGACGGCTCCAGCGAGTTTTCCGACATCTCGGTGAGTGACGCCTGGACGCGCAACGAGAGCGGCGAATATCTCTTCGAGTCCCAGTCACGGATGTTAGCGCGCACGGATTTGGGCCTAAAGGTCATGCTGGATGCCATCACGTACGGCTCCATCGTGGCCAGTGACGTCTCGCAAAACAAATCGTATATTACTCACAAACTGCACACAAAAAAGAAAGGCATGAATTCGCCCATCCGCGTGGAGCGTCTCCGTCGCGCCGGCAAAGCCGTGCCCGTCTATGACCGCCAGATTTCGCCAGCCTCCCTGCGCGAACGTCTCGCCGAGCGGCTCGAATCATTCGTCATGTACTTGGGAAAAAGGCGCGCCACCCGCTATCCACTCTTCAAATTCCTCACTTCCCGTTATGGAATTCCCATCGTCAAAATCCGGCAGTACATCAAGAGCCGCAAGTACCGCAGAAAATAGTCCGTTGGAAAAAGCGTTTGACATTGTTTCAGGCTATTTTTATATTGACGGCGCTGAGTGGGCCCAAAAAAGCGTGGACGATAGCAACATCTTGGCAGCAGGACGCCTCGAAGTTAGGACGCAATAACCGTGGTAACGCAGAGCCTTGACTTTCCTGTCATCGCATCCGGCAAAACTACAGAGACAAACCTCGTAACAATTAGGGCCCGACAAGAAAGCCGCCGCCAATGACCAATGCACGCAGGAAAGGAACCCCATTGCTCCGTCGATTCTTGGTTGTCATTTCCGTCTTCCTTATTTATATCATCATCTCATCCTGCCGGTCGCAAAAACTGGGCTATCTGCCTCCCTATCCCGGCCGCATGGTCTATGTCGGAAACGGCTTTGCCGGCAGTTCGGTAAACTCTGCCATTTTCCGCCAACAAGCAATCTGCACCTTTGCCGGCTTCCAATATTTGGCCTATTACGATTCCACCGGACAAATCGTCTTTGCGCGCCAGCAGCACGGCAAGGAAGACTGGGAGCTGTTCTTCACCGGTCTTTACGGAAACGTCCGCGACGCTCACAATGTCATCTCATTCGGCTTTGATTCTCATGGCTACATTCATCTGTGCTACAACATGCATAATGACTCCTTGATCTATCGCCAAAGCCTCCGACCAAAAGATCCTTACGAATTCAGCGGCCTTCTGGCCATGACCGGTCAGCATGAAAGCAGAGTCACTTATCCCCAATTCATCCTGGCGCCGGACAGCACGCTGTACTTCTTTTACCGCGATGGCTCCTCCGGCAATGGCGATCTCATGCTCAACAAATTCGACGTCTCACGCCGCGCCTGGTCCGTGCTGCAGCATCCGCTCGTCAGCGGCCAAGGGCACTGCAATCCTTATTGGATGACGCCCACCTTTGACGCCGCCGGCGCCCTGCACATCGCCTGGTGTTGGCGCGACACGCCGGACGTAACCACTAACCATGATATTTGTTACGCCGCTTCTCCTGACGCCGGCAGAAATTGGTTCACCAGCCGCGGAGCTTTCTATCAGCTTCCAATCACCCCGTCAACCGCCCAAGTGGTCGCAGCCATCCCCATTGGCTCCGGCCTTATTAATCAATGCTCCATGACGGTCGATCCGCAAAATCGACCGCATCTGGCTTACTATCGCGAAGATGCCAAGGGCGTTCCACAATTTTTCCATCTTTGGTGGGACGGCGGGAGTTGGCACGATGATCAGATCACCCGGCGCACCTTCGCTTTTAATTTGGCGGGTCCTGGCTCCCGCTTTGTGATGATTTCCCGTCCCCAAATCGCCGTCGGCAAGGACGCTGCCGTCTATGTCATTTTTCGCGATGAAGAAAGAGGCGGAAGGGTTCGTATTGCTGCATCACTGCGCCGGCCCTATACTCAATGGCAGGAATTCGACCTCTATGGCGAGTCCATGTTCGCCTGGGAGCCCAACTACGACCAGAGCTACTGGCAAAAACACAACGAGCTGCATTTGTTCTATCAAGTGGAATTTCAATTACAGGGAGATCGTGGTCACCCCGGCCAAAGCCTGTTGGTACGCCCCGTCGGCGTCCTTCGCTGGCGGCCATGATAACTCAGACACCGTCCTCCCCAACGACAATAGTTTGACCATCTTTGACTACGTTTGGCCCGTTCGACCACGTTTGATCAGGTTTGACAATGATTGACCAGGTTTGAC
>DYKH01000221.1:6050-7582 GCA_020722685.1 Caldithrix sp.
CAGGTTTGACAATGATTGACCAGGTTTGACTGCGTTTGACCACTTTGACTACGCTTGACGATTCTTGACTATCCTTGACAACTCTTGACCACCCTTGACACTTTTTGGCCACGTTTGACCCTCTTCTTCTCGGAGACAACAATGAAAATCCTTTACGCTCTTATTCTGCTTCCGGTAGTCGGATACTTTGTCTATTTGGGAATCCTCCACTACCGACACCGGTTTATGCGGAAACCTCGACCCCTGGTCCATCGCATGCTGGTAGCCGTGCGACGCCGCCAAGCGGGAACGGTGCGATTTCTCAACATGTCTCCTACTGAACAGGCCTCCCATCTCCAGGAATTGGAAGCACAATGGCAGGCGCTCAATGCACGCTGGCAGCAGGTCGGCCAATTCCGCCATGGATTTGATAGCGCCGAACGCGGCTTGCCCTCAAGCGGCGACGACGACTGGAAGCTGTTTGCCTTCTATGACCTGCCGGACTTTGCCGCTTACGGGAATTGCATCGCAGCCCTCGAATCTCCCCAATTCCTTTTGCTCCGCAACTATTGCGAGATTCGCTTCATCTTCGGCAACACCCTCACCTCCATGAATCAAAGCATCTCGCGCCTGTTTTGAAACCATGCTTACCGAACCGCCAAAGGCGATCTTTGACCACGTTCTACAATTCTTGACCATCCTTGACGACGCTTGACCAGGCTATACAATTCTTGACCACTCTTGACGATTCTTGACCATCCTTAACAACGTTTGACGAGGTTTGACCAAGTTCGACTACGTTTGACCACTCTTGACCAGCCTTGACAATACTTGACCTTCACTTCTTCCCAAACAGCTCCTGCAACTTTTTCTTCGCCTCATCGGCTGCGGAGGATTTTTTTGCGCCAGACGCTGTTCTCGCCTCAAAGTATTCGCAGAAATTTCCACTGTCCTTTTCTTTCACCCACTCGGCCTGCGGCTCCCGGCATTCATGATAAGCCAACCGGTCGTAGAAGCGGCAATTCAGGCAACAATGCAAATAACTGCCGCACTGAGAACAAGTATCCTGCCTGCCGATCTTGTTTTCGGTGACGATTTCCGTCCCGCACCTGTAGCAATTCATATCCGACGCTCCTTTGCAACTGGATACACCATCAAAGCCCTTAGCAAAATAGCAAAGCCGGCAGTTAAAGGCAATGGATATTCCTTGGACTTCGGGCTCTTCCCGATGGAAAACAAAAAAGGCTCACATCAGCCTAAACTGTGAGCCTTAGAACCTCGACAAGGGGGACCAATCTCATAATCTATTGCACACTTCAATAACATCCGTAACCATTCTCACAAAGCCCGCCTCGAATTCGTCCACCTAATGTACGCACAACCTCCTTTCTCTCCCTCCCATCTCCCTGCTGTCTTCCTTTGACGACGTTTGACTATTCTTGACCACCCTTGACCACCCTTGACCACCCTTGACCACTCTTGACCACCCTTGATCACCCTTGACCACTCTTGACCACCCTTGATCACCCTTGACCACTCTTGACCACCCTTGA